>NZ_JAAEJV010000061.1 GCF_015356785.1 Candidatus Neptunochlamydia vexilliferae
GGAAACCAGGGCAATCTGGTTTCCTTACTCTTTCACTTTTTCCTGAACAACAAGCCCCTTATTTTTTTAAGTCTGCATACTTAGTTGGATGAAAGATACCACCGATAAATGTGCGAACTTTTTACCTGTAAAGGTGAACAAGGCCGATTTTTTAACTTGGGACAGGTTTCTAAAAAATCAGGTTGGGTTTCGATCAAGAGAATTGCACAGCGAAAGCTAGATATGCTTGATTATGCAATAAGCCTCAGAGATTTAAAGAATCCGCCGAACAATCATTTAGAAGCTTTGAAGGGAGATTTAAAAGGTTATTATAGTATAAGGAGCCAATTGCAAAATTACTGATGATCGCTTTTCGGCTCTTTTCACAAATTTTGCCGTTTGATGCAAACACCCTACCCTAAAGGGTATGTGATTTTGCATCAAACGGCAAAATTTGCAAAAATCTTCCAAAAATCGATTAATCAGTAATTTTGCAATTGGCTCTAAGGATAAATCAAAAGTGGCGGATTATCTTTCGATGGAATGTCCAGCCCTATGATGTTCAAATCATTGATTATCATTGAGGAGGTAATATGAAACAGATGCGACGGAAACCTACAACACCTGGTGAAATTTTGCATGAGGAGTTTTTAGTTCCTTTAGAAATTTCTCAAAGAGAACTGGCGGAGCATATTGGTTGTGATGTCAAAGTCATTAACCGCATTGTGAATGAAAAGTCTCGTGTTACCCCTGAAATGGCTTTAAAGCTTTCCCAAAGCTTTGAAACAACTCCTGACTTTTGGTTGAATGCTCAGATGGCTGTTGACTTGTGGAGAGCTCCGAGAAAGAAAAACATTCCTTCAATGTTACGGAGACAAAGGTCAAGGGCTCTCCGCTAGATCACGGAAGAGGGTCACACCCTCCGGAGTGCCATGGGTTGCACTTCAAGATGCGGCGCATGGTCAAATAGCTTCCCTTAAAGACCCCATATTTTTTAAATGCAGCGATTCCATATTCCGAGCAGGAGGGGTGGAAGCGGCACTGTCCCTGGGTAAAAGGGCCAAGCGTCCACTGGTAAAGCCTAATCAAACCCACAAATAAAAACTTCAAAGCTTGCCTCAATTCTAATTTATTGGTATGGTAACCTATTCCTAACTTTTGCGGAAGTGGTGGAATTGGCAGACACGCTACCTTGAGGTGGTAGTGAGGGTAATACCTCTTGGGGGTTCAAGTCCCCCCTTTCGCATATCTTTTGAAGATGTAAAGCGGCTTTACATTGAAACCCCTGATTGCTACCTACTATCAACTGCTTGAATTTTTCTTTTTCTCCAGGTACAGATGGGCACAATAACCCCTACTTTAGACAAGTATGTGGTCATTGTGCCCCCATGAACCTGAAAAAAAATCGAAAATCCCTTCATAGGTAGTAATCAGGGGTGTTAAGACTTCACACCAGCAATGATCAGAGACTTCGTTTCGCAGTAGTTTTCCAGACTGCCGCGCACCCCATTTTCCCTCCCGAGACCCGACTCTTTCCAGCCGCCGAAGGGGAGCGTCTCAGCAACTACATCGGTGGTGTTCACACCCACAGCGCCCGCTTCGAGTGCTTCAGAGGCCCGCCAGGTGCGGCCGATGTTTTCACTAAAGAGGTAGGCAGCGAGGCCATAGTTCGTATCGTTAGCCATTTGAATCGCTTCCTCCTCGGAGGAGAAGCGGTAAAGGGCGGCAACGGGACCAAAAATCTCATTGGAGTAAAGATCCATGTCGGGGGTCACATCGGTGAGAAGGGTGGGCTCATAAAAGAGGGGGCCCATCTTGCTGCGTGCGCCGCCAAGGATGGCGGTTGCCCCTTTGGAAAGGGCTTGATCGACGAGTGCCTCACACTTGGCAATGCCCTCTTCGTTAATGAGAGGTCCCACCACGGTGTTGGGGTCCATTCCATCGCCGAGACGGAGGTGTTCTTCCATCATCGCTTGGAACTTTTTGGCAAAGGAGTCGTAGACATCTTTGTGAACGAGGAACCGGTTGATGTTGTTACAGCACTGCCCGGCGTTGTAAAACTTAAACCAGAAGGTTCCTTGCACCGCTTTGTCGACATCGGCATCATCGAAGATCAAGGCAGGGCAGTTTCCGCCGAGTTCCATGGTGACATTTTTCACCTTAGTGCTCGAAGCGCTAATGAGTTTTTTTCCCACTTCGGTCGAGCCGGTAAAGGTCAATTTGCGGACGAGGGGATGGTGGGTGAGTTCGCAACCCACTTCGGTGGGATCTTTGCAGGTTAACACATTGAAAATGCCAGGGGGAAAGCCCGCCTCTTCAGCAAGGACAGCGAGTGCTAGAGCAGAGAGGGGAGTGTCTTCAGCTGGTTTAAGGACAACGGTGCAACCGGCAGCAAGGGCAGGAGCACACTTTTGGATCACCAAAACGGAAGGGAAGTTCCAGGGGGTGACCACACTCACCACGCCGACAGGTTGCTTGAGGGTCATGAAGCGACGATTGGGGTCAGGCGACGTTATCGTTAGACCGGTTATTCGAGCAGCTTCTGCGGCATGCCACTCGAAAAAGCCTTGGTTTCCCATCAGTTCATGGGTGGCTTGTTCATAAGGTTTTCCCTGCTCTTCGGTGAGAAGTTTGGCAAGCTCTTCCCAGTTTTCCTCCATCAATGTCCCCCACCGTTTCAGAAGGGCGCCCCGCTCTTTGGGACTCACCTCTCTCCACGATTGGAATGCTTTGTGGGCCCCTTCGATCGCCACTTGGGCCTCTTTGGTTCCCACTTCGGTGACATCGGCAATCTTTTTTCCATTAAAAGGGTTTAAGACAGGAAACGATTTTTTTCCCTTTACCCACTTTCCATTGATGTAGCTTTCTGTTCGAAGAAGTGTCATACCTCGGGCTATAGCACAGTCAATGTAGAGGTGCAAGTGTTTCAATCCCTTTAAGCAAAGAAGGGGGAAGCTCAAGGTCTAGGAGGGGCTGGAATTGCCGGGCATGAAAGAGGAGCAAAAGTTGCTCCCACTCCTCCTGAGAAAAGGGAAAGGACATTCCGCTACTACAATTTACACACCGACTTTCTCCATCGACAACGCGCGTTGCGGCAGCTTTTTGACAGTTTAGACAGGTAGGCGCAAGGGCAAGGAGCCCCTCAGCTTTGAGAAACTTGAGCTGAAACGTTGCCCATAAGGTTTTGGGATGGGAAGCATTTGGCAGCGCCTTCAAAAAAGAAGTGAGTAGGGCATAAAGTCTCTCAGAACTTTTTCCGGGAAGCTGAGAGTGTAAAATCGTCAGCGCCATCTTTGATCCAACTTCTAAAAGGGAGTAAGACTTCCGCAAGGGGAGGTGCATGTCCAAAATGGTTCCATCGATGAAGCGGTAGAGGTCGGAGCGCCCTTTGCGGAAGACGAACTCGGCGCGGCATAAGGGGGTCGTGAGGTTCACCAGCGCTGGGCGGGTCCGCGACAGCCCCCGGACATAGAGGCTCATCACCCCCCGACCGGGGGTAAAAAGGGTCAAAATACGATCGTTTTCTTTATGGGGGATAGCCCTCAGGACAATCCCTTCGCTTCGCTCTTCATTCATCTCAATCAAAGAATAAAGTAGATTTGCATTTTATTCCTAATTTTAAGTAAAATGGACTGTCTGCACCGATAGCTCAATTGGATAGAGTACCTGACTTCGGATCAGGTGGTTAGAGGTTCGAGTCCTCTTCGGTGCGCTTTTTGCCCTTCATGAATGAGCGCTGCCATGGCTTCATCTAACACCATCCAACATTTTTACTTCCATGAGTCTGGAATTAGTCCCAACAGAAGGATTAATTTTGAGGTCAATCAGACAGTCACCGCTACGGTAGAAGTCAAAGCTCTCGGAAAGTGGAAACAAATCGGAAAGCTTGGTGAAAAGGCTATGGTTATTGAAGGAGCGACAGCTGATGAGAATCTAGAGATCTTTATAAAGGCAAAAAAAACAGGAGAAGTAGCTAAATACCCCCTAAATAAAAATTTTGGTGAGGTTTCTTTGCAAAAAAAGGTTAAAATACTAAAACTTAAAGAGTGGGCGATTGAGCCCCATAATACAATAGGGAGCGACCCTTCTTATGAAAAGGTGGATCGCCTCCTTTTTTATAAAAGCTCCACAGAAAAAACTGAAGGTAAGTTGCCACCGGGGCTGATTGAGACCTATCATTATTTTCATGCTAAGGCAGAAAGACGCATTCACTTTTTGCGCAGAGAGGGCAGAGTCGTTGCTAAAGCCGAAGTTAAGGATGAGCCTTGGCAAGGCACATCAACCATTGATGAAAAGGATATTGTAGTGGAGACGGCATCTAATACAGAGAAGCTCAAAATGCTTTGTGAGGCAAGAGCGATAAAGCAAGAACCTAATTATCCAACCTATAAAACTTTTGCAGAACTTTCTTATGAAGAAAAAGAAAAGATCATCAAAAATTTAGAACCTGAAGGCCCCTGGAGGATTAGTCTTAAAATCAACATAGACAATCCGATTGGCTTTGAAAGGCCTGTACATATCGAATTTTTTAGGTGGTAGTAAGATAGAACCACACCTCATCTTGTCCTAGAAAAGCTTCCTCCCCAAAGAGCTCATCGACCGCTTGCTTCACGCCTGGAAGGCGGGGGCGGCCGTAGTTATGTCCTGAGAGAATTCCCCCGGGACGCACCTTTTCTTTCCACGTCAAAATATCTTGACGAATTGCTTCGTAAGCGTGGTTTGCATCGATAAAAACAAGATCCACATTATCGGGAACGAGGGGAGCCGCTTCATGACTCATTTTTTGAATCAAGGTGACCTTTGGATCATCGGCAAAAAGGGTTTGGACGCGGCGGAAGGCTTTGGCATAGGTCTCTTCCAAGTCGGAAACAGCACTTCCCGATTGAAGGTAGTGGGGGTCAGGCTTCCAAGGGTCGATCAGATAGAGGTGGGCATCGGGGAACTGTTCCCGAAGGACCTGAGCATTTTTTCCGCGGAAGACCCCAATTTCTACAATGGTCTTCACCTCAATAGCGTGGATCCAAGAGAGATATTTGAGGTAGCAGCCCCGATGTTTTCTAATCAGCAGTGAAGGTAAATCCATAGGAGAATAATACCGTAAGGGAGATTTTTTTGGAGAAAAAATCTTTCGATCTGTTAGGATGAGGGGTCAATCAAGAGGTACCATATGAGTGACAATACGAAGAAGTTTGATGACCAAGAATATACCATTTCCATCATGGGGAAACACATTGAGATCACGAATCCGATCCGTGCCTATGTGGAAGAAAAAATTGGAAAGATCGAGTCCCTTTCGACCCACATCATCGACATCAAAGTGTCTTTAGATGTTCAAAAGCTCAACCATTCGGTGGATATCA
Source organism: Candidatus Neptunochlamydia vexilliferae (assembly GCF_015356785.1). NCBI lineage: Bacteria > Pseudomonadati > Chlamydiota > Chlamydiia > Parachlamydiales > Simkaniaceae > Candidatus Neptunichlamydia > Candidatus Neptunichlamydia vexilliferae. The sequence continues at coordinate 5,340 of NZ_JAAEJV010000061.1, forward strand.
TCATGAAGTTTTCCCACTTCAAGATTAAAGTCCATGCGATCACTGAAGACCTTTACTCTTCGATCGATAAGGCCTTTGGGCGGCTCTACACCAAGCTCAGAAAGTGGAAGAGCCGGATCCAGGACCACCACGCGAAGGGTGTGTCAGTGACCGAGATGGAGGTGAACGTCCTTGAGCATGCCGAACATGAGATCGAAGAGATTAGCCAAGAGATCATCGATGAAAATAACCGCGCTGTTGAAGAGGCCTACGCCCTTCCCAAGGTGATAAAGCAAAAAAGGCGCCCCCTAAAAATACTCACCATAGAAGAGGCGGTGATGAAAATGGAGCTTTCAAACGATAACTTCATGGTCTACCGCTCCGAAGAAGAGCAAGCGCTTAAGGTGATTTACCGAAGACGTGACGGCAGCTATGGTGTCATGTCCCCAGCGTAATCAGGTCTTTGACCCGATTCGGAAAAAATGGGTTGAGGCAACCCCCGAAGAAATCGTTCGGCAGAAAATCTTAAATCACCTGATCGGTTTGGGCTATCCTCCCCATACCATCGTTGTTGAAAAGGGGCTTCCTGAGGGAGCGCCTCGCCGCCGCCTCGATATTCTTTGCCTCGAATCAAAAACCCTCCGCCCTCTCCTCCTCATCGAATGTAAAAGCATCCCCATCCAAGAAAAGATGCTTGCCCAGATTGCAGGTTACAATAGCTTTGTGGGAGCGCCACTGATTTGCCTTGCCAATGAAGGGGAGTTTATGTTGCAGTGGGAAAAAGATGAAAGAGTTGTGGAGCATCTCCCCACCTATCAAGAGCTTGTCGAATGGACAACCTAGAAGAGCACCTCCTCCTTGCTACCTACCGGGACTTTGGGATCCCTGATCTCACCAACGTTTTTACCAACTTTCAAAAGGGGCAGCGCGCTGATGCCCTCGCAGGAAAATTTGAAGGAGTCCCCGCCATTATCTGCGGCGGCGGTCCTTCTCTTGAAAAAAGTATCCCTGCCCTAAAAAAAGTGGGTGATGGCGCTCTGGTTTTTGGAGGAGGCTCAGCTCTCAAAACCTTGTCTGCAGCAGAGGTGCCCATTCACTTTGCCGCAGCTGTTGACCCCGATGCGTGCCACAACTACTTCACAGCCCCCCTTTTTTACCAAAACCGGGTGAGCGCCACCTTTTTGTCCCTCTACCAAGGGCCCAAACTTTGCGTCGGCGATAGCGGAGCCTTTCCCTTAGAAGAGTGGCTCACCGATCTGCCCCAATGTGACGCAGGGTGGAACGTTTCCACCTTTGCTGCCGCCGTTGCCGCCGCCCTTGGCTGCAGCCCCATCTACTTTGTGGGGATGGATCTATGTGTCACCAGCCCCGATGGGAAGAAAAATCCGATCGATTGTACCGACCGAGAGGGGAATGTGGTCAAAACCCGCCCCGACTTTTTTATGGCCAAGCAGTGGCTAGAAGAATTTGCAAAAAAAGTCCCCTGTATCAATAGCTCCGAAGGGGGACTCGAGCTGGAGGGAATTCCGAACAAACCTCTTCCTACATTTAAACCCCTTCCCCTTCAAAAGAAGGTGAAGGAAGCGGTTGCAGCAGCCCCCTTGAATCCCCCTAGTGACAAGTTAAAAACCTTGGATGCAAGTGTTCAGCGCGTAAGGGGTATTTTAGACAACTACTTAAAAGCCCTAGAAGAAAACCGGAACCCCGTTTTGCACGATTATGAGCTCGGAGAGGAGCTTTTTTACCAGCGCCACCTCGAGCGTTTATGGAGGGTATGGGGACCGCAGCTTCAAGTTAAAGGTAATGCTTCCAAACTTCAAGAGGTGTTGTTTTATCAATCGGTGACAAAAGAGTTTGCTCAGGCAAGAGGAGAGCTGACCACCCGCTACTACCGCTCAGGAAAACTTTACAGCACTGAGCCCCATAAAGAGCAGGTTCCCCATGGGGTCCACGAATACTTTTATGAGGATGGAGCGGTCCGCTCGATCCTTCCCTACAAAGAAGGGAAGTTAGAGGGGACGGTGACCCTTTTTTGGCCAGATGGGACCAAAAAAAGGGAGGTCCGCTGTGGTTAAGGCCGCCCTTTTAGAAGAGAGGTATCCCAACCTCTCGTTTTTGCTCCGGGTGCACCCTTTTAAGCCATGCCCCTTAAGCGACAAAAGTGTCGACCTTCCCAAACAAGACCTTGAAGCGATCTATGTCTATGGCCTCAATGAAACAGCCTATCTTTCTTTAAAAACATGGCTATTAGAAAACCCCGAAAGAGAGCTGATTTTTTTAGAGGAAAACCTCGGCGCGCTCGATGCCTTTTTAGAAACCGAGCATGCCGGAGAAATCATCAACCATCCCCAAGTGCATCTCCGCTTCAATCTCGATAACAAAAGGCTCACCCCCTTTTTAGAGGAGTGTGCAGAGTCCTTTCCTTTTGAAAAAATTGCCGTGCTTTCTTCAGAAAAAACGTCCCGTTTTTACCGGATCCGCCTCAAGCTCCATCGCCTCACCACCATCCAACATGCCCTCTTTTTAGAGCGGTACTATTACCACCACCTTGTCAAAAACCTCGTCCCAAATTTTCGTCGCATGGACACCTCCTTCGATGGAAATGGGCTAAAAGGACAGTTTAAAAACGTCCCCGCCATCATCTGCGGCGCCGGCCCCTCTCTTTCAAACGATATCACAGCCCTCCGCACCCTCGATGATCGAGCCCTTATCATTGCAGGAGGCTCAGCCATTACCGCCCTTAGCAATCACAACATCCGCCCCCACTTTGGAATCGCGATCGATCCCAACGAAGAAGAGGTCGCCCGCTTCGAAAATAGCCGCGCCTTTGAGATGCCCCTTTTCTATGCCCCTCGTGTCCACCCCAAGATCTTTGACACCTTTAACGGTCCCCACGGCTACCTCAGCACCGGCACTGGAGGGCCCCTTGAAAAGTGGCTCGAAGAAAAACTCGGCCTGGGCCAAACGCCCCTTCAGCAAGGGTTTTCGATCGAAGCCCTTTCGGTGACCACCACCGCGATCGAGCTCGCTGCCACCCTCGGTTGCAGCCCCATTATCCTCCTTGGTGTTGACCTTGCCTTTACCGAAGGGAAGACCTACGCATCCGGGGTTATCGCAGACCCGACAGCTCCCCAAGAAAAGACCCTGAAACGGAAAGACATCTATGGAAAACCAGTCAACACCCTCATCAAGTGGGTGATGGAGTCCTCAGCCATTGCCACCTTTGCCAAAAACACCCCCCATCTCCAGCTCATTAACGCCACTTCCGGGGGGCTCGGCTTTACAAACATTCCAAACATGCCCCTGGCACAGTGCCCCCTCTCTCCTCCCACCGATCTCCGGAGCAAGGTGCACGAAGCGATCCAAACCCATCCCCTGCAGGTGAGCGCTGACGAAGTCAGCACCCACCTCGACATCCTTCGCGCTAGCCTTCTTGAAGCACGAGGGTACATTCAGATCGCCCTTGATGAGCTCGAGCGCATTAAAGGGGAAGACCGAGATCCAGAAACGGGGAAGGTAATCTTTGCACAGATGGAGCTTGAGACGCTCGATGCCTACACCTGTTTTTTAGAGGGGGCGGCACAAAGCTTTATTCCGCTGCTGATGCGGAAGTTCCGCACATCGACTGAGAATAAATGGGCCTTCCTCTTCTCGAAGTGGAAGGCCTATGAATCGCTTGTGGGGACTTTAGTAAGCTGCTTGACGTAGCCACTTTTCGGCATGGTTCAAAATAGGGTAACAATTTTTGGTCTTATGAAAGATGCGTCGGGGGCAAGCCCCCTGCTGCCCCCTTGAGCTTCAATCTGGCAAGCCAAATCGACCCTCCTCGGGGGGCCGTGCAAAGCACTGTTCCACCCCTCGTGCGGGGCGATTTTGCAGAGCCATTTTGAAGCCGCGGACAGCTCACCGCATGGCTTTTCTTCGCCTTCGGCTCTGAAGCCATGTCAGTTCACTGGAAAGGTTCTTTCCTAGAAAACCTTGCACATCTTTCACCAAGGAACAAGCCTCTTTTTTTTCCAGGTTTTTAGCCACTTACCATATTCGCTTTGCTCGACTTTCAGCTTAACAAAAAAAATCCACTGAACTGACACAGCTTCGGAGCCGAAGGCGAAGAAAAGCTACGTCGTGAAGTGTCCACGGCTTCAAGATGGCTCTGCAAAATTGATCTGAACGAGGGGTGGAACAGTGCTTTGCACGGCCCCCCGAGGAGGGTCGATTTGGCTTGCCAGATTGAAGCTCAAGGGGGCAGCGGGGGGCTTGCCCCCGACGCATCTTTCATCCAACTAAGTATGCAGACTTAAAAAAATAAGGGGCTTGTTGTTCAGGAAAAAGTGAAAGAGTAAGGAAACCAGATTGCCCTGGTTTCCTC
>NZ_JAAEJV010000062.1 GCF_015356785.1 Candidatus Neptunochlamydia vexilliferae
TGAAGCAGGAACCAGCAGGGATTAGCGATAAGAGCCTGCTCCTAGGGTGTATTTAGACAACCTGGGAATCCTCTTCCTTTAGGGAGAGGAGGATGTCAAACCCAAGAGCTGATTTTAAAGAAAGAGTTAAAAACTGCAATTACCAGGAACGCGAGGGAAGGCAATCGCATCGCGGATATTCTCGATGCCGGTAATGAACTGCACAAGTCGCTCAAAACCCAGGCCAAAGCCTCCGTGTGGGACAGAGCCATATTTTCGGAGGTCGAGATACCACTGGTACTCTTCGAGGGGAAGGTCATGGCTGACAATTTTTTCTTTGAGACGATCATGCCGCTCTTCTCTTTGGGAGCCGCCGATAATTTCGCCGACGCGGGGGACGAGGACGTCGAGGGCGGCAACGGTTTTCCCATCGTCGTTATCGCGCATGTAAAAGGCTTTGATCTCTTTGGGGTAGTCGGTGAGGATGAGGGGTCCTTTGCAATGCTCTTCGGAGAGGTAGCGCTCGTGCTCCGATTGGAGGTCGGCGCCCCACTTGATGGGGTATTCGAAGGAGCGACCTGACTTTTCGAGGATGGCGATCGCTTCGGTGTAGGTCATCCGGACAAAGGGGGAGTTTTGGACGTGGGTGAGGCGGCTCAATAGCCCTTTTTCAATAAATTGGTTGAAGAAGGCGAGATCTTCGGCGCAGTTTTCGAGGACATCGGTGATGAGCGCTTTGAGGTAGTCTTCGGCGAGATCGGCGATCATCGGAAGGTCGGCGAAAGCGAGCTCTGGCTCGATCATCCAGAACTCGGCGAGATGGCGGGAGGTGTGGGAGTTTTCGGCGCGGAAGGTGGGGCCAAAGGTGTAGACATCGGAGAGGGCTGAGGCGTAGGCCTCGGCGTTGAGCTGGCCGGAGACGGTGAGGAAGGTGGGTTTGGAGAAGAAGTCTTTGGAGGTGTCGAGGGTTCCCTCTTCTGTTTTGGGAGGGTTATCGAGGTTAAGAGTAGTCACTTGGAACATTTCACCTGCTCCTTCGCAGTCATTCCCGGTGATGATGGAGGACTGGAGATAGAAGAAGCCCCGCTCTTGAAAGAAGCGGTGGGTGGCGTAGGCAAGGCGGCTCCGGACGCGGGCGACGGCTCCTTGGGTGTTGGTGCGGGGGCGGAGATGGGCAATGGTGCGGAGGAAGTCAAAGGAATGCCGCTTTTTTTGGAGGGGATAATCGCTGGGGCTGGTGCCGAGGAGGCGGAGCTCTTTGGCTTGCATCTCATACTTTTGCTTGCCCCCGGGACTTTTGACGATTTCTCCTTGGACGGCGATCGCTGCGCCTGTGGAAAGTCTTTCGATCATCGAAGGTTCGGCAATGATCTGAAAATTCGCAAAGGAGGAGCCATCGGTCAGCTCGATAAAGGCAAAACTTTTTTGGTCGCGGACGGTGCGAACCCAACCACAGACGAGGAGGGTCTGCCCGATGATCGACTCATCGGCGTTTAAGATCGATTTAACTTTTTTTCGGGACTTTAGCGTAGCTTCTAAGGAGGGCGATTTCATCTTTCCACATCTTATCGCCATTGGGGGTTTCTAAATATTTGGGGAGATGACGGAGTTTGGGGTGGGTCATCATCACCTCAAAACATTTGATGCCGATCTCTCCTTTACCGAGGTTCGCGTGGCGATCTTTCCGTGAGCCAAGTGGTTGGAGGGAGTCGTTGACATGGAGAGCATAGAGGTGTTCTAGCCCCACAGTGTGATCAAATGCTTCTAATGTTTTGTTCCAGCCCGCTTCATCGCGGATGTCGTAGCCAGCGGCAAAGATATGGCAGGTGTCGATACAGACGCCGATTGGTACTTTGTCTTTGACGCGGTCGATGATGTAGCCGAGATGCTCAAAGCGGTAACCCATCGTGCTCCCTTGGCCGGCGGTGGCTTCAATGAGGAGGCGTAAAGAGTGGTTTTCCATCAGATCTTCAAGTTCAAGGAGGCTGTCGACGATCCGGTTTAAACAGTTTTCGTCGGTATCGCCTGTGGCGGCGCCGGGATGGAAGTTCATATAGGTGAGGCCAAGCTCTAGACACCGCTCGATCTCCTTTCGAAAGGCGTTGCGGCTTTTGAGGAGGAGCTCTTCTTTGTTGGAGCCGAGATTGATCAGGTAGCTGTCGTGGCTCATCACCTCGCGGATTCCTGTTGACTCGAGCGCTTCTCGCCAGAGGAGGAGGTCATCGGAGGTAAAGACGCGGCCATTCCACTGTTTTTGGTTGCTGGTGAAGATTTGGACGGTGGTGGCACCGATTTCTTGGCCACGAATAAGAGCATTGTGCACACCTCCTGCCATGGAGGTGTGCGCGCCAATTAAAAGGGCCCCTTCCATTTTAGTGGGTGTGTGCTAAGAATTCGCACACGAGGGCAATGTTAATCGGTAGGGGAAGGACAATCTGATCCGCTTCAGGGACAGAGAGGAGCTCCCCAGAAAATTTCTTCTCATCAAGAGAAAGGTATTCGGGGACAGTGATCGAGCTGTTTTCGATCGCTTCTTTGAGTCCCTTGATCTTTTGTGACTTTTCTTTGATCGAGATGGTCATTCCAGGTTTCACTTCAAAGGAGCGGATGTCCACTTTTTTTCCGTTGACGAGGATGTGGCCATGGGCAACGAGTTGTTGCGCTTGGAAAATGGTGGAGCCGAACTTGAGTCTATAGACAATGTTATCAAGGCGACACTCGAGTCTTTGAAGGAGGAGGTGAGCAGCATTTCCCTGCTTTTTGACCGCTTCGTGGTAGTAGCGGAGGACCTGCTTATCGGTCAGCATTCCGTAGACAGCTTTGAGTTTTTGCTTTTCCTCAAGCTGGATTCCAAAGTCAGACTTTTTCCGTCTTTTTGCCCCATGCATACCAGGGGGATTCGGCTTATGTAGTAATGGGTTGCGCAGACGCCCAAAGATGTTAACGCCAAAGCGACGAGCGATGCGGTTTTTCGGACCAGTATAACGTGACATTCATTTCTCCTTATAACACGTAAGACCACAATCATACTGCAAATGACAAATTTTAGGCAAGACCCACTTGTCTAAATTTTGTTTTTTGGCTAAACTTAGCCCATTATGGATTACGAAGTTATTGCATTTTATATTTTAAAGCCGATTGAAGAGCCCCGCCGAGAGATCAAAAGGTGGAAAAAGTTTTTGGAAACCCTCGATGGCAAAGGGCGGATCTACATCAATAAAAAGGGGATCAACGCTCAGATGAGCCTTTTCAAAGAAAACCTTACCCCTTTTTCCGATTGGCTCCTAAAAGATTACCCAAATACCGAGGTCAAAGTGCAGCGCTACCAGGAACATGCCTTTGCTAAGCTGACGGTCAAGTACCGGGAACAGCTTGCGGCGATGGATAAGGACTACGACCTTTCTCAGGGAGGGACCCATCTCTCGAGCGCCGAGTGGGCCAAAATGATCGAAGAGCGGGATGAAGATACGGTGATCCTCGATGTCCGGAACGACTATGAGTGGGAAGTGGGCCACTTTGAAGGGACTGAAAAGCCCACCTTCGAAACCTTCCGCGAATTTCCCAAGTATGTTGAAGAGATGAGCAAAGAGCGCGATCCCAAGAAAACCAAGGTGATGATGTACTGCACGGGAGGGATCCGGTGTGAGCTCTACTCGTGTCTCTTTAAGGAGCAAGGGTTTGAAGAAGTCTATCAGCTCGATGGTGGAGTGATCAAATATGGACAGGAGCAGGGGAACAAACACTGGAAAGGGAACCTCTTTGTCTTTGATGATCGTCTCGTGGTCCCGATTGCCGATGAGGAAAATGAGGTGATCAGCAGCTGTAAACATTGTGGCACCAAGATCGATACCTACTATAACTGTGCCAATATGGACTGTAACGATCTCTTTTTGAGTTGTCTAGATTGCGCAGAAAAGATGAAAGGGTGTTGCACCGATGCTTGCATTGAAGCTCCTCGGAGACGTCCCTTTACGCCGACTGCACACCCCAAGCCCTTCCGAAAGCTACCTCACGAAGAAAAGATTTGTGCTCCGTCATAGGGAGACTTCAGCTCAATTTGACCTATCTTTTTGGCTCTGGCCTCACCTCAAAGTCTCGCCTTGTCTGTTGGACAATGTTCTCGACCTTTCGAGAACGCCAGAACCAAATATCTAGGCGCAAACTGTCTTAAAGTCTTCCTGTGACGGAGCACTACCCTTCGTCAGGATGCTTCTTCTTGTCAATAAGCTCTAGAGCTGCAGACTTTAGGGTCTTCAATCCTTCCTCAAACCCCACTTCGACAAGGAGCTGGTCAAGGTAGCGCATTTCTGCTTGCAGTTGATCGCACATTGACTCGAGTTTGGCGATCTTTTTAAGTAGTTTTTCTTCTTCCACAGTGGGCCTCCTTCACATGTTATACATGCAAAAAGCGTGCCAACTGGATTATTCTGATTCGAAGTCGAGGAGAGCTTGCTTAAGCTTAAGGGAGTAGGCAAAACCACCAATTGTCCCGTCACCTTGGATGATCCGGTGGCAGGGAATGACGAGGGGAAAGGGGTTTTTATTGCAAACATTGCCGATTGCCCGGGCACCTTTTGCTGACCCCGCAAGGGCAGCAATTTCCCCATAGCTTGCCACCTCTCCAATCGGAACTGAGCGAATTGCTTGCAATCCTTTGATGGTAAAAGGGGTGAGAGAGGAAAAATCGAGGGGAAGTTCCGGCCCTTTTTCCCTGTTAAGATAGGCGCTTATCCAAGCGTCGATCTCATCATGGAGACCGTTGGTTTCATAATGGAATGTTTTGGCAAGGGAAAGGGTGATACGGGTAATGAGCCCTCTTTCAACTTGAAAGAGGGCTGCAATAGAAGGAGTTTTAATCGCGGTGGAGAGCACGGTCATTCATAATCGCGATGTTTTCTTCCATCTCGTAGAGTTCCCGGTACTTTTCTTTCGTAACGAGTTGATCGTTATAGTAGTAGCGGGTCCGAGACATTCCATCGAAGAAGACGATCGAAGGGCCATGCTTTTGCCCATCCATCCACTCGGTTTCTTCGACAACGGTCTCTCCATCAACGAAGTGACGCTCGGTGCCATCTTTCCGGCCCTGGTAGTAGTTGATTTCCAGGTAGCGGCACCCATTTTGGTAGTAGGTGGCTCGGCCATGGAGAAGGTCCCGCTCATAGGTTTCGACCGAAATCGGCTCGCCAGAAGGGGCAAAGACCTTCTTTTCTCCATGGACGAGTCCGCCAGAAAGGGGAAGGACTGTATGGGGAATGCCATGGGGGTGGAAGGTTTCTCGAAGGACGGTGAATCCTCCTTCCATCTTCTCTTGGAGGATCACATTTTCATGCTCATCGCGGATGGTCCGGGTTCCCGTTCCTTTGATGACACGGTGTTCGGCTTCATTCCGCTTGTTATAGTACTCTCCCTCAAGGAGCTCTTCGTTATGATACTCCTCAACGCTCATGGGAGTTCCACTTTGGAACCACTTGGTGAGCTTGACATGGGAAGGGGAGAGGAAAACCTCTTCTTTCTGCGGGATGCCGCGGATGTCATAAGAGGTTTTCTTGACGAGGTTTCCCCGCTCGTAGATGCTCTCTGACTCGTTGGTATTGGAGTGGGGGTAGGTATAGGTTGTAGGCCCATGGAGTCTTCCATCTTCGTAGGAAGAGGTGACGGTCACTCCATTTCGAAGGGTGGTGATCACTTGACCGGGATAGCCAGTCGACTCCCATTCCTCTTTTGAAACGTCATACCCATACTTATGGATATAGCGCTTAGAGACAACGTTTTCGTTTTGATCTTTGCTTGAGTTTTGGCAGCCAAACATCAGTAGACCAGAAGATGCGAGAAGTAAGAGACGTTTCATCGTTAACCTCGTTAGATTGCTTTTCCTCCAAACCTATCAGACTTGGAAAATAAAATCACCCATTCTTTCATTGACGAACCGGATCATCCGTTCATGTTCTTTGTCAACTTGAGGTTGCTCAATGGTTTGCCGATCGTTTCGATAGACAAAACGGAAGGTGACATTTTTTCGGTCTTTCCCAATTTTTTCACTTTCGTAAAGGTCGAGAAGATAAAACTCTTTCAAGAGTTTGGAAGGGAACGCTTTTAAGACGTTGGAAAAAGAGCCCATCGGGACATCATGTTGCACCGTCACCGTCCAATCCCGTTCCGATCCAGGGAATTGAGGGAGGGGAGTCATCTTCTTTTCTTTGCCCCGCACCTCTATCAAGTCGTGGAGGTCGATCTGGGCAAAGAAAATCCGTTCTTCGATGCCGAGTCGTTCTAAGCGGCTCGGGTGGACCTCTCCTAAAACTCCGAGGCGCAAATCGCCGATTGAGAGGGTCGCTTGCTTGCCGGGGTGAAAGCTTTTGAGTCTTGAAGGCTCAAACTGTGCCCCTTTCACATCAAAAGCGGTTAAAAGGTTTTCCAAAATTCCCTTCAGATCGAAGAAGTCGACCGCTCCTGGTTTACTCTCAAAGTGGTGAGGGGTCCGCTTTCCTGTTAAAAGAATGGCGGCTGTTAAACGTTCTTGAAACCCTTTCCCTTCTTTAAAGTGGATCCGCCCGACTTCAAAAGCAGAAAGGTTGTGATTTTTTCGGTCGAAGTTGTGTTTGACCGCTTGGAGCATTCCTGGAAGAAGGGACATGCGCAAAATCGACTGGTCGACCGAGCTCGGTTTTAAGACGTGAATTTCCTCTTTTTCTCCCAGCTGTTTTTCTAAACAAAGGTTAGACAGTTCAGAGCTGATCAAGTCGCACGTTAAAAACTCCTGGAGGCCGGCGCCAATGAGTCTTTCCCGCACCTCTTTTTTCATCAGATAAATGGGAGCATGGGGAAGGGAAGAATTAACAACACGTGGTTCCTGTTTTTCGATGTTGTTGTAACCGTAGATTCGGGCCACTTCTTCGATCAGATCGATCTCTTCGGTAATGTCGTTTCGATATGTGGGTACAGTGACGTGGCACGTTTCCTCTTCCGTTTTGACCGTCATTTCAAGCCGCTTTAAAAAGGACTCCACTTCGGCTAAGCTCAGCTCTGTTCCGAGAAGAGCGTTGACGCGGCTTAAGCGCACTTTGACTGTTTTTCTTTTTCGCTCTTTAGAGACAGAGTCGACGATTTGAGAAACCGTTCCTCCTAGTAAACTCGCTGCTCGATCGAGAGCAGCGGTCACCCGTTCAAAATCGACACCCCGTTCAAAACGGGCGGACGATTCGCTACGAAGACCGAGCATTTTAGCCCCTTTGCGGACTGCTGAGGGGTTAAAATGAGCCGCTTCCAAAATCACTTCAGTAGTTGTCTCACTTACCTCTGAGTTGGCGCCTCCCATGACACCTGCAACAGCTACCGGTCCCTTGCCATCATGGATCATTAAAATTCCTGGCGGGATGGTCCGTTTTTCCCCATCCAGAGTTTCAAAAGGGATAGAGCTTTCGGTTGACTGAACCGAGATTTTTTGGTCCCGGATTTTTTTCCCATCAAAAGCATGGAGCGGTTGTCCCATCTCAAGCATGACGTAATTGGTTACATCGACGACATTATTGATGCTTCGGATCCCCGCATTTTCGAGGCGGGTTTTCATCCAATCGGGAGAAGGGCCCACCTTGACTCCGGTGATCCAGCGGCAGCCATAGCGGTAACAGTTTTCAGGTTCTTTAATCTCCACTTCAATGCCAGCAGCGCCCCCTTCGTCGAGCGTGATTTTAGGAGGGATTGCCTTTTGGTCGAGAAGGGCTGCGACTTCGCGGGCAATCCCTAAAAGACTCATGCAGTGGCCTAAGTTTGGGGTGAGCGAAACCTCAAAAATGACATCGCCAAAAAGTTCGGTTAGATCAGTTCCCACCGCGGCTGCATCAGACAGCTCCATAATGCCGCTACTCTCTTCTGTAAAGCCTAGCTCATCTTCGGCGCAGAGCATTCCATGCGACGCAACATCGCGAAGTTTTGACTTTTTAATCTTAAAGGTGCTCCCTTCCTTGTTGGTTAAGGTTGCGCCGACAGTAGCAAGGGCCACCTTCATTCCTGCACGACAGTTTGCAGCGCCGCATACAACCTGGACCGTTTCGGTCCCATCGAAGACCTGGGCGACCTTCAGTTTGTCGGCATTGGGATGGGGGGCGGCTTCTTTAACCTCCGCCACAATCACCCCTTTAAAGGGGAAGGGGGTCGGTTCAACCTTGTCCACTTCAAGTCCTGCCAAGGTGAGCACTTCAGCAAGGGCTTCGTTTGATAGATCCAATTTTACATAGTCTTTTAACCAAGAGAGGGGAACACGCATTTTATTGTCCTTTTTCGGATAACTATAACAAATTCTCTTGATTGGATCACCAAGAAAATTTATTTTGGTTGTATGGATAACCCCTCCTTCGAAAAAATTCTTGCCCGCCGCTCACGGATGCTCATCCACGCGCTCATTATTAGTGGCACCTTAAACTTTGCTCTGATCGCTACCTTTGTCACCTTTGTTTTAAAGGAGCGGAAAGGGATCGTCCTTCCCACAGCTGCCCACGAAACCGTTAAAAAAACCTATTTGAAAAACCAGGCCGTTCTCGCTGAGTTTGCCGCGATGTCCTATGACCAGCTGGTCCGCGAACTTTATGACGAGACCCATGTGGAGGAGGGGCAGAGGCGGTGTGACCTAGCCCTAGCGGCCTTGGCCCATTTCCATCACTTCGATATCGAGCGGGCTCTTGCCGGTGCCCCGATCGAAAAGCGAGAAACCCTTTTTCAAGGAGCGCCCTTCATTCTCTATCCCGGCTTAAGAGCTGACTGCCTTGAGGGGATCCGCCGTTTTGCGCGGGTGGAGGTGTGGCCCCTGACCGCCGAAGGGCTCTTACAAGAAATTTCCCGAAGAGAAGAGGTTCCCCGGAGCCTCCAAGACGCCCTGTCCTGCACGACCGAATATTTCCTCATTCAAAGAGCGCTCAAAAGGCTTCCTTACGCCCTTTCGGACAATGCCCTCTTTGACCTCATTATAAAGGGGAGTTTGGATGCCACGACAGTTGCTGACCTGCCCGTTTTCCTCCTTCCCCGGATCGAAAAGGGGTCCCAACTTGCAGCCTACCTTCTGATCCTCGTCGAAAGAGATTTTGCCCTAAAGCAGCTCACCGACTCCCAAATGGAAAAGCTTCTCAGCCTCCTCACCGAAAAGACCCCCGAGGTAGAAGATTTTCTTGCCGAAGTGGCCACTGGTCTCCGCTCTGACGCGGTCCATGCCCTCGCCGGAAAGCCCCTTGAAGCCTCGCCCCGCCACTACACCGTCCAGCAGGGGGACAACCTCTGGAAGATCTCTCGCAAATTTAAGGTCAAGGTCGAAACAATTCGTGAGCTAAACCAGCTCGAAAGTGACACCCTCAAGCCAGGGGCGGAGCTCCTTCTTCCTCCTTGAAATTAGCTGTTGATAAATATACCTCGTCTAGGTGTAATCAGAGGTTCCTTTACTAAGCTATAGACAGGTAGTAGTGGGCATTCAGTCGTTTAGAGATCGAGAAACCGAAAGATTTTTTTGGCCTTGTTCACCTTTTCGCATTGTGACAAGAAGCTGTCACAACAAGTTGTCTCTCAAAGAGAAGAGACCATCTCTACAGTGAGATGAATCTAGGGTTC
>NZ_JAAEJV010000063.1 GCF_015356785.1 Candidatus Neptunochlamydia vexilliferae
TGCAAAAAAAAACATTTTACACAAAAATACAAAGGAAGGAAAGTAGAAACTTTACTTAACCCTAAATATGTTGAAAATCAGCTAATTCCTGACACGCCACTTGGTTAGTGGCTGTCGATTACACTTTACCACTGCGGTTTTCTCATACCGCGAGATTATGTGCGCCTCGTGGCGCACTGCAATTAGCTCAACAGTATGCGTTTTTGAGAACCCTGATTCTCACTAGCGCATACATTCATGAACGCATAACACCTCGGAGTGCTACTACTGTCAATTGCTTGAATTTTTCTTTTCCTCCAGGTTCAGAGGGTAAAATGACCCCTACTCTATTGGAGTATGTGGTCATTTTGCCCCCATAAACCTGATGAAAAATCGAAAATCCCCTCATTTGACAGTAGTAGCACTCCGGGGTAATAGGAGAAATTATGTCAGCAACAATAAAAGGAAGCAACAGTGCTCAAAACCAAGTTTTTGCAGAAAAGAGGTTTTCAGAAAAGTTCATACACCTCCAGGAGCAAATTAATAATTTAAAAGGTTCTATTATCTTATCCTGTAATCAGGAGAGATTATACGAGGATAAAGGATATATTTTAACCGATCCAATAAAAACTAATTCTGCATCAAATGCTAGCAAAGAACTTAATGTTACTCAAATAGGAAAAGGACTTGTTGAGCTTGATTTTATAGACGGCCGAAACCTTTATATTTCCTCTGCTAATAGTGAGCTTTTTGGAGAAAAACGGGGGACTCATACGAATACCGATTCTGTAAGGAGGCAGTTTAAAATAACTCAATCTAAAAAAGATGGTTATATCAACCTATCCCTTACTGATGGGCGAAATATTTATTTTTCTTCAATCAAAAAGAAATTCTATGCAGAAAAAAAAGGACCTCAAGATTTTAAAATAATAAAAACCGCTCAAATGAGTAATGTTAGTGTTATCAGACGTCTCATGCAGCAAACTCAGAAATATATTTGGTGTCTAGAGCTTCCAACAGGAAGGGAACTCTATGTTTCATCTGCGGATAGAACTCCCTATGCAGAAAAGAGAAAAACCCACACCAATACAGATCCAAAACGGAGAAACTTTAAGGTTATCCCTGTGGATGGAGAAAAAGAGTACTTTGAGTTTAGTCTCGAAGATGGACGGGAGCTTTACGCTTCTTCTGAAAGCACGCATAATTTATACGCCCATAAGAGAGGCTGTCATACAAATATTTCCGAAGCTAGGCGTCGTTTTAAAATCACTCCCATTGGGCAAGGGTATGTGAATCTATCGTTAGAGGATGGAAGAGAGGTATGTCTCTCTTCTGCAAACGATAATCTATATGCAGAAAAAAGAGGAACCCACACCAATAACAGCAATTTAAGGAGGGATTTTAGGTTAGTTCCTCAAGGCTAAAACATAATAAGCTCCTTGATTTTAGACTATTAGAAACAAGGAGCTTCTTATACCTAACAAAGGGAGGTTTGCTATAACCACCCAATAAAACAGACCGATGCACCATTTTCCGGGGAACTACATCAAATCCCCCGGATGAGCCGAGAAACAATCCATACAAGTTTTTCTGGCGCTAAAGAAAAAGGCGGGCTAGAGATAGGCTCTTAGTTGTTCCCACTGTTTGTCAAGCCTTCTAAGAGTTTTAGCCTTTAAAGGAACCGGACTCTTTTTTTCCCTTAAGCTCTCAAGAGGAATTGGTGCATTAAGTAGCTGCTGACACTCTTTTGTGCGAAGATCATCCGCTCCAAAGTTCTTTTTTAAAATTTCATAAGCTTTTTCTAAGTGGTGCTTTGCTTGTTTTTTCTCACCTAAGTGGATCAAAGAAAGCCCAATGCTTTTATGGATCAGAGCCACTTTATAGTGATCCTTAATAAGGACTTTTTGGCTGATTTCCAAACCTTTACGTTGATACTTTAAGGCCTCTTTGAATTTTCCTAAATGAGAAAGGGCCACTCCAACTCGGTTATAACTCGAGGAAAGTTCATAGTAATCCTTATTGATACTAACATTTTTCCTAATTTCAAGTGCTTTTATTTGGTACTTAAGATTCTCATCAAACTTTCCTAATCCTTTATAAACATCCCCTATGCAAACATAGCAAGAAGCAACTCTTGGGTGGTCATCCCCTAAAGCCTTTTTCCGAAGTTCCAAAGAAAGGGTCAAATAGTCTAAAGCTTTTTGATAATTTGCTAGGTAGAGCAAACTATATCCAATGCAAATACAATTCGAAGCAATCCTAATGGGGTCATAATTCAGATGGTCTAGTCCTAGCTTTAAAGCAATCGAGTGGTACTTAAGGGACTCGTGGTATTTGCCCTGAGTCCCTAAGCTATAGGCTAAATTGCTATAAATAGAAACTAAGCGATGGTCTACCTTTTCGGGAAGCTTCTCCCTCCAGACTTTAAGCGCTCTTTTATGCCACTCTGTCGCTTTTTTGTAATCAGTCTCAAGATCTAAAATTGCACCGATACAACTGTAGCGCAAAGCCAAGTGAATGGGATTCTGCCCCTCTCTTTCTATCCCAAGAGAGGGGTGTTTTTTAAGATATTCCGAAACCTCTTTAGCCAGATAAAGCATTTCATAGTTCCCAACATAAAGATGGTCCAAGAGCAGGTGAGCTAAAATATCTAACAGTGAGCTCCCCTCATCGGAGTTTTCCTTGTGAGCAACAAAAATGCCATGGTCAACAATGTTAAATAAGTTCTTTTGATCCATTCTTTTATAAAGATGGTTAAAG
Organism: Candidatus Neptunochlamydia vexilliferae; assembly: GCF_015356785.1. Lineage (NCBI taxonomy): Bacteria > Pseudomonadati > Chlamydiota > Chlamydiia > Parachlamydiales > Simkaniaceae > Candidatus Neptunichlamydia > Candidatus Neptunichlamydia vexilliferae. The sequence continues at coordinate 2,740 of NZ_JAAEJV010000063.1, forward strand.
GCTTTAGGGGCTTGCTGAAAAATTTGTGCTTTCTCACCTTGACTCAGCTTATGCTTGATCACCTGTCTTAAAAGAGGATGGATCGTATAGCAGTCTGAGGAAGATGGAGAAATAAGAGAATAGCGACAAAGATATCCTAAGGCATCTTCAAACTGAACAGATGATAACTCTGGAAAAGCAACGGCTACCCAGCTCTTAATCAATGAGGTTGGAACCGGCATACGCCCCATTAAAGAAATAAAAGAGATAACCTGTCTTGATAAAGTATCTCTATGAGCATTTTCAATGGTTTGCAGACTGGTTTCCCATGTAGTCAGAACCGTTTTTTCATCTTTACTTAGCGGAAGCCTTTTCCCCTCAAAAAGATCGACACAGTGCTTTTCAAAAGCTTTTAAATAGGCTTCAAAGCTAATTCCCCTTTCTCGAATATAGGCAGCTGCATGAGTCAGTGCTAAAGGAAGATGGCCTAACCGATCGGTTAATCCTTTGATTGCCTTGCTCTTAGTTGCTTTTGATAACGAAAGTAAGAGGGTTTCAGAATCCTCATCGGTAAAAGTCTTTAATGGAATCGAAGGTGTGTGCATCCACTTGAGCTGGACAGGGATCCTAGAGGTAATGAGAACCTCTTTTAGTCGACGAGGAAGGAACTCCTCTAAATAGTCAAAAGACTCTTGGGTATCCACCTCATCAAAAATAAGGAGAAACCTTCTCTTCTCATTTTTTAGAACGTGTTTTAAGGCATCAATAGCTTCATCTGGCTTTGCCGGATAGGAAACCAGTTCTTTAGAGAGGTTTAAAAGTCCCCTTTTGATCAGTGCGGAAGTTCTTGCCGGTATAAAACAAATAAAATCATAGTGAGACTGTTTGTTCGCAAACTCAAGGGCTAAGGTTGTCTTCCCGATTCCTCCCATCCCTGTAATAAGGACCCGCCCTTCCCTCTTCAAAGCACTACTTATAGACTGAAGCTCTTCCGAGCGGCCCACAAAAGTAGAGGGAGATTCCGGCAATCCGAAGTAAGAGGTCTCTTTACTTAAAGGCCAAAAATGCCACAGGATCGTGATAAGAAAAACTAACCCTAAAAAGATCATCAGAGTTTTAATTAAAAAGTGCTTTTTAGAAGGCACCTCTAGGTGTTGCTCTTGCTCTATTAAGACTTTAGAAAAAAATACTCCCGGCACTGATATCCTTTAAGATAAAAAAGTTTAATTTTATGAGCATACCCAAAAAAATTCAAGAGTCGACTTTTATCCAAGGTTAATACCGGTACCCTGCCAAAACAATATTATCAGACAAAAATAACTAGAAACTTTCTCTGATTTCCCTTAAGCTAGTCTCCTATGGAAGAAGAGTTGCCAAAGGCCTACAACCCTGACGTCACCGAAGAGAAGTGGTATTACTTCTGGGAGCGGAAAGGGGTTTTTCATGTCGATCCCCTCTCGGATAAAGAGCCCTACTGCATCGTCATGCCTCCTCCCAACGTAACGGGGGTTTTGCATATGGGACATGCTCTGGTCAATGCCCTTCAGGATGTAATGATCCGATGGAAGCGGATGGAAGGCTATGAGGCGCTGTGGGTCCCGGGGCTCGACCATGCCGGCATCTCGACGCAGACAGTGGTGGAGCGCGACCTGATCGCCAAGACAGGGAAGCGGCGGAGCGACTTTGAGCGGAAAGAGTTTTTGGGCCACGTCTGGAAGTGGAAAGAAAAGTCAGAGGATCGGATCGTCGGTCAGCTGAAACGACTCGGCTGCTCTTGTGACTGGCTCCGGAAGCGGTTTACGATGGATGAAGAGTCCAACCTGGCTGTCCGGACCCTTTTCAAAAAGATGTATGAAGAGGGGCTCATTTACCAGGGAGACTATCTGGTCAACTGGGATCCAGTGACCGAGACGGCGCTGGCCGATGATGAGGTCGAGTATGAGGAGCGGGAAACCAAGCTCTGGCACTTCCGCTACCCGTTAGAAGAGGGTGAGGGACACCTCACTATTGCAACGACCCGTCCCGAGACAATGCTTGGCGATGTGGCGGTGGCTGTTTCTCCCAAAGATCCCCGCTACAAGAAGCTCGTCGGCAAAAATGTGGTCCTCCCCATTGTGAATCGGGTGATTCCAATTGTAGCCGATAATTATGTCGATCCAGAGTTTGGAACGGGAGTGGTTAAGATTACCCCCGCTCACGACCCTAACGACTGGGAGCTGGGCAAACGGCACGATCTTCCTTTGATCAATATTCTCAATTCGAATGGCACCCTGAATGAAAATGGACTCGAGTATGAGGGGCTCTCGATGGAAGAGGCCCGCCGCCATGTGGTTACTCGGATGAAAGAGCTTGGTCACCTCGAAAAGATCGACCCCTATACCCACCGGGTCGGAGTCTCTTACCGCTCCAAGGCAATTATTGAACCCTATCTTTCGAAGCAGTGGTTCATCAAGATGGAGCCCTTTAAGAAGAAGCTGATCGATGCGGTGAAGAAAGGGCGGGTCAAGATCATCCCGAAAAATTGGGAGAGCACCTACTTCCATTGGATTGAAAATCTCCGCGACTGGTGCATCTCAAGACAGCTATGGTGGGGACACCGGATCCCGATCTGGAAGCATGAATCGGGAAAGATCATTTGCTACGAAGGGACGGGACGTCCCCCTGAGGTGGTTGAAAACCCTGAAGGGTGGAGCCAAGATCCTGACGTTCTCGATACCTGGTTTTCCTCAGCCCTTTGGCCATTTAGCACCCTCGGGTGGCCCCACACCACCCATGAGCTGAAAAAGTTTTACCCCAACTCGACCCTCATTACCGGCCACGACATCCTCTTTTTCTGGGTCGCCCGGATGATCATGATGGGAGAGTATGTGATGGGAGAGGCCCCCTTTGCAGAAACCTCATTGCAGGGACTCATCTTTGGAAAGTCCTACTGGCGAGAAAACAAAGAGGGAGGGATCACATACGCCTCTTTGGAAGAGAAGAAAGCTTTTGATCTCGGCACCACTCCCCCAAAAGAGGTCCACTCGAAGTGGGAAAAGATGTCGAAATCGAAAGGAAATGTGATCGACCCTATCGAAATCATCAACACCTATGGAACCGATGCGATGCGGATGGCGCTTGCTGCAAGTGCGACCCACAGTCCCCAGATCGATCTCGACCGTCGCCGCTTCGAAGAGTTTAAGAACTTTGCTAACAAGGTGTGGAACGGCTCCCGCTTTGTCCTGATGAACCTCACCCTGACCGCCGAAGAGTTCCAAGAGGGGCTCGGCCCCCTTGCTCTTGAAGATCGGTGGATCCTCTCGGTCCTGAATCGAACGATCGAGGAGATGAAAACCCACTTTGAGGGATACCACTTTGACCGGGCAGCGATGCGGAGTTATACCTTCTTCTGGGATGAGTTTTGCGCCTACTATGTGGAGATGGCCAAGCCAACCCTCTTTGCCAAAAATGAAGCGAGCAAACACAAACAAAAGGTCCTTCTCATCGTCCTCCTCGCAGCGATCCGCCTCATGCACCCCATTGCCCCCTTCATCACCGAAGAGATCTTTCAGAAGCTTAAAGAGCGTTTTCCCCACATCAAACCTTCCAATGCCGATCCCTATACCGCCGAAGCCATCGAGGCTCTTCTCTCCCCTGCCTGTATCGTCTCCCCTTACCCCAAGGTGATCAATAAAAAGGATATCTCCCCCGAAATCGAAGAGACCTTTGCGTTCCTCAATGAAATCGTCTACGCGATCCGAAATATCCGGGCGGAGATGCAACTTCCCCCAGGAGCCAAAACCGATGTGATTATCGAAGGAAAAACAGAGGCGATCGAGCCTCATGGCTCGATCATCTCTTCCCTTGTCCGGACCCAGTCCCTATCCTTCAACCCCGAGGAAAAGCCTTCCGGCTTTACCTCCTCCGCCCTCGTCAAAGGGCTCAAAATTCTCATTCCTCTTCCCGAGGAGCTCCAAGAAAAAGAGAAGAAGCGACTGGAAAAGGAAGTGGAAAAACTCACTGGGCAGATTGCCTCGTTAAACAAACAACTCAGCAACCCTAACTTTGTGGAAAGGGCCCCTGCCGAGCTCGTGAATAAGACGAAAAGCGCCCTAAGCGAAACTGAAGAGAAGCTTGCCGCAACGCAGGAAAAGCTTAAGCAGCTCTAACTCCCTCCTCTCTCTGTTCTCGTGGTTGTAAAAAAATAACACACGCCCTTGCTCAATAAAATAGCTCATAGCACCGAATTGTAACTATTTTTGATTACCGATTTCTCTAATTTGCTTCAGCCATGAAGCGCACAGAGACTGAGGGTGAAAGAAATTCATCTGGAACTCGCAACCTCCATTTTGTAGAGATTCTTTTTGATGGGGTAGCTGGGTCAAGCTGAGAATACCCTTTGCTTATACGGGAGTGACACTCTTCAATAAGTTTAGAAAGCTTTGACTCTAAGCTAGAAAAGCTTTTCGACGATGCTGAACTTTCTCTTAAGATCCAACTCTCTTCTAAAACATCATCATCCATTTTCTGAACGCCTACTAGCTTCTCTGTAACAAATCCTAAACGCTTGAAAATCGTTCGGTTTCCTAAAAGGCTTCCGTAACTTATTAGCTTTTCTAAATCAAAGTGCTTGGAATGGAGGTATTCCCGATACAAGTCATATACACATTGAATCCCCCCTCCTAACGAGGGATCTTCAAGTATATCAATAATCGTTTTTGTTGGATCTGATATCATCACTTGTACTCCCTGCCGCCATTCGGTTTCATATCCAAATAGATTATTTTCACGAACCATTTTGAGCAAAAAAGTTGTCATCCCGATCTTTTGCGTACAACGATCAAAATGCTTCCCCGTTACAACGGCAATTGTCTGAAAAATCTGATCGGTAAACCCCCAATATTCAGCAGCAGACCAACCTCCAATGTAGCAGGGAGAAAAAAGCTCTGTAGCTAAAATAAAAGGATCCTCAATAGCAAGTTCTGAAGAAGTAGATTCCAAAGGAATGGGAAGGTATGCTCCACGTCTAACCCTATAGAGCCATCCCCGTTTTTCCCAATAGCAAAGGAGCAAAGATGCTTGCTTAGTCGTTATTTTAAGTATTTTCGCGACATCAGAGGCTTTGATAACCCCCTTAGAATAAGTGAGAACCTGACCCAGCTTTAGGCGAGATTTTTTTCCGATTCCAGCTATTTCACCCATGGTATATCCTAATCAGACAAAATATATATTTTGCTATTTTATCTGATTTCATTATACTTTTAAGATATAGGAACTGTCAAGGATTTTCTAATTGTGCAGCAACTGCTGCACAATTTACTGCATTTTTTTCAGAATGTGTAAGTTCTTAGCAGATTCGTAGCTAATGAATGCCCCTTCCTCTGTTTTTATATAACCTTCTTCCTCATGCGAAGTCTTGAGAACTTTTTGCGCTCCTAAGGACTTATATAGATTTAATATAAACTCTAAGGTCTCCTTTTCCCGATCTTCAAATAGTGCAGGATCTGATGGCACTAAAGCCTTGTATGCATGATTATTGACTTTTTTGAGATACCCTCCCCTAACCAAAGCTTCATAAATGGGACTATACTGATCAGGACATGGACCAAGCTTTAATGGGGTGTACCGAGCTCCAGTTAAGCTAACCCCATATTTCTTAAAGTGGTAAAAATCCACATAAAAATGCAGCTTGTTCAGAAAGAGGATCGATTCTTTGGTATGCTCTACAAGGTATAAGGCAACATTTTTGAAAAGTTGCAAGTTGAACTTTACATTCCCACTATATACAGTTGGTTCATCCCTTTTCCAGTGGACATTTAAGAAGTTCATCTCTGCTGCTGCCTCATCACATTTTAAACGAATAAGTTCATCTTGACTCATATCCTGTATATAGTATGTCTCCCATCTCTTAATACTTGCTTCACCAGTTCCTAAATAACGAGCAAAAGCAGACTGGGACATCCCTAACTTCTCTCTGTAAGCAATAATCTGTGAAGAGGTCAGGAGGCTATGATTCTCCCTATACTTATCGGCTGAAGCACGTCTTAAAACATTCATTTGCTCCGTGTTCATAAGGGGGCTTTGACAGCTTTTACAAACCATACACGGAACAATCACTTCAACAGTTTCTCCTTTTATCTCGGGAGTAAACCGAATTTTTTGCTCAACAAACTGAGTTTTATTACATTCCAAACACTTCATAATTTCTTTTTTCACCCTTCTGGATATTTACTTTTATGTAACGATACATAATAAAAAACTCCACCCTTGATGCAGAACTTCAAGTACATCTGCTTCTTTAGGTATTCACTATGCCGTCAACTACTCCTCCCTAAAGGAAGGAGCTTGTAGCTAGCGCAGTTGCTGCTACCATAGGCACGTTGACAGGTGCCCTTGCTGAGACAACAGACTCAGC
>NZ_JAAEJV010000064.1 GCF_015356785.1 Candidatus Neptunochlamydia vexilliferae
GACTTTGCCAAATTAAGCTTCTTCGTCGCCCTTCCCTATTGGGAATGATGCTCCTCATTCAGCTCAATTTTGCTGCGTCTCGCTGAGTCAAACTGTAGCATTTATTTTTTGACAGGCCCTAACGGTAATGAAAGAGGAGCATGTCTCCTCTTCCCTAAAAATTATCAAAGGAGCTCGACCTCTTCAACTGAAAGTCCCGTTGCTAAAGAAATTTGATTGACTGGAAGCCCTTGTTTAAGGAGAGCTTGGGCGATTTCTAGCTTCTCTTTTTGCCTTCCTTTCTCGGCACCTCTTTCCTCGGCCTTCTTTAAACTATTAGCCTCTATTCTAAGCCACTTAAGATGATCTTCATAAGCTTCTCGTTCTTCTGGTGTAAAATTCATGATATTAAGAACTTCTATAGCTTTTTTTAACTCAGGTTTGTCTAATATCTGAGGAAGTTTAGAAACATTCAGAAGATCTTTTCTTGTAAGGAACGCTGACCACATGTCTAAAGAACTCTGAATCTTAGAGACCATTCCTCCAAACTCTTTACCTACAGCATCTGTAAACTTCTTAAGTTCAATTGTGTGAAGTTCTAGATCTTTGAAATATAAAAGGCCTGTCTCTTTTTCAGTCACCTGAAAGATGTTGTGGTAGTTCTGAACCTCGGGAATAGATGTGAAATTCAGGATATGAATACCTATAACCTTTTCAAGTGTAGAATAATCTTCTGATGACTTTAGTTGTTCTGTGTATAACCTAGCCCAGTAGTAGAGTGCCCTTTTGTCATAATCTGCTTCGTCAGCAATTTGAATTTCGATATTAAATCTCTTTCCATTGCTTCCCTTAGCTTTGATGTCTAAAATTGATAACTTATCTTTCTTAAAGTTCTTTTGGTTGTAGGGGTTGAGTAGAGTGACATCTACCACTTGATCCCCTTCCCCGACTATAGAGTTGATGAGGGAGATAAGCAGGTCTTTATTTTCCTCTATGCCAAATATTTTTTTGAATGCTATGTCAACTCTGGGATTAATTTTTTCCATAATAACCTCAGTTGTTTAGACCCATGTTAGCATAGGAGGAGAATTGTGTATATTTTTTTCTCTTTACAAAAATTCTTTCAGAGTAAAACATGTATTTTGTTTTTAATTAAGGAGAGCCATTTTTTGGGGTATGTGGTTTTTCTTCACCACACCCTTTTGAGAACAAAAACAAAAAAGCGGATGTTTAAGAAGCTGAACAAAAAGCATGAGAAGTTTTTTAAGGGTCAGGTGAGTGAAGAATCGCTGCACCAGTCGATCCACTCCTATCTCGGTATCCTTTCCCATGCAGATCAGCATGAGGTATCGCAGACGGTAACGAATGCTTTTTGGAGGTAATGTATGTTTTTTGATTCACATGCCCATTTAACCTGTGACCCCGTTTTTGCCGAACTTGAACCGATGCTTGAGCGAGCAAAAGAAGCCAAGGTCGAAAAGGTCATGAACATCTGTACCGATAAGATTTCCTTAGAAAGGGGGATCGAACTCGCTAAGAAGTATCCTTGGGTTTACAATGTTGGGTCGACCACTCCCCATGATGTTGAGAAAGAGGGAGGGCTTTACTTCCCCCTTTTTGAAGAAGCAGCCCGGACGGGAAAGCTCATCGCCGTTGGGGAAACGGGTCTTGACTACCACTACGAACACTCTCCAAAAGAGCTCCAAAAAACATTTCTCTCTCGCTACTTTGCTTTGGCGACTGAATGCCACCTTCCCGTTGTGATCCATTGTCGCGACGCCTTTGATGATCTTTATGCCATTGCAACCAGTGATTTTCCCAAAGGGCATGCGGTCATTCATTGCTTTACGGGGACGATGCAAGAGGCGGAGCAAGCGGTTGAGCGGGGATGGATGGTTTCTTTTAGTGGCATAGTCACCTTTAAAAAATCAGAAGCTTTGCGTGAAGTTGCCAAAGAGATTCCTCTCAACCATATCCTCATCGAAACCGACACTCCCTATCTCGCTCCTCAGTCAAAGCGGGGAAAGACAAACGAGCCGAGTTTTGTTCCAGAAGTGGCCCAAACCATCGCGAATGTTAAGGGACTTCCCCTTGAAGAGGTCGCTTCGATGACCACTCAAAACGCCACCCATTTTTTCCGTTGCGGGTAGGTCTAGAGGGTATTGTCAAGAGCTGGTCAATAAAGAAGTCCTTGCTATGAGGAAAGTTCAAGGCGTCCGATGCAGGAATCCCAAGCCGGGCTTTCGAAGGAGAAGAGCGATGAAATTTTCCATAGGAAGGGCTTAAGGATTGATCAGCTCTTGACGACACCCTCTAATACTTTAGGCAGTTCTTGCCAGGGAAGGGCGGTCACGTTAGGTGCCAACTTTTGAGCTCTAGGTATCCGGCAAATGAGATACCCATGGGAGCTATTCTTATACTCATTAAGAAAAGTTTGTATGTGTCGTGCGTCTCGTGCTTGTGGGTTTTCTGTCCATTTGACTTCAACTGGGATATACTGGTTTGTTTTCTCAACGACCCAGTCTACCTCAGCTCCAGATGAGTCACGCCAAAACATGAGCGAACTTTTGATCGGGGCTGTTCTCATTTGACGCAAGAGTTCTAACCCCACCCATTGTTCAAACAAATTTCCCATGTATTTGTCAGGGATGTCCCGTCCCTCTCCTGCTGCAATGCGGCGTACCCCTAGGTCATAAATTAAAAACTTTGGCGATTTGACGAGTTTCTTTCGGGTGCGGGACAAAGAGAGTGGTTCCACCCTTTCCGCAACCAAACAGTCAACGAGAATTTGATAGTATTCACCAATGGTTGGGCTTGACACACCAACATCTTGCGATAGTTTATGAAAATTGCTGATGAGTCCCGACTCAAGGGCTGCCAAATCTAAAAAATTGCCGAAAGCGCCAATATTGCGGACAAGCGCTTCTGCACGAATCTCTTCTTCTAAATAGGTTGTCACATAAGAAAACAAATCTTCCTCTCGGTTTTCAATGGATTTTTCCAAAGTAATCTCTGGAAGGGATCCATAAAGTAAAAGCTCTTCTAGCGAATAAGGTAAATGTGTCATTTCATCGATGAGCAAGGGATCCATGCGTAGTGCGACAACACGTCCTGGCAACAGGTTTGCCTCTCCGTCTCGCCGGAGTTTTCGTGCGGATGATCCTGTTAACATAAACTGCGCGGTTTGGGAGTCGATTAAGTCCTGAGCAGCATCTAGTAAAGGCCTCACTTTTTGGATCTCATCGATAATCACTAGAGGGGTTTTTCCTGTCATAGCTTCTACTTCTCGGGTCAGCCTTCCAGGATCTTTTTCATAGACTTGACGATCTGCAGGCCTAGCTAAGTTGATATAAAGATCAGCATGAAAGCTTTTTACGAGGGTTGTTTTTCCGGTCTGACGGGGACCCAGTAATAAAATGCTCTTTTTTCGATTGAGCGCTTTTTTCACCCGCTCCTCTATTTGCCTAAAAATTAATGTCATCTTTAAAATTTCCTGGATTTTTTAAAGTCCACTTTAATTTTACCCGGAAATTTTAAAGGAAGTCAAGAAATAAGCCAGGTCAGAGCTTATCTATTTAATTAAGAGTAAGATGGTGGTTTTGCGGTGAACCTTTTTGCCTTATTCGAAACAAGGAAAAATAAATGAGCCAAGTTTTTCTTGGAAAATTATACTACAAAGTAGTATAATTAGGGGTAGAGGAAGATCATGCAACGACTTGTTATTCAGACGAAAATTTTCTCAGAGGTTTTAGATGATCTTATTAAGAAAAAACAGTTATTGCTTAAGGACTATCTGGACTACGAAAAGTCCGCCTTAAAAGCTCTTACTCTGGGAAGCGAGGTGGGTTTCGTGTTGACTATCTGGATATCCCTACGGAAGAGGTACTTTACCTCATTGTTGTTTATCCAAAAAACCAGAAAGAAGACCTCTCTTCTGAAGAGAAGAAAGAAATAAAAGCTTTGGTAGATTTTCTTAAAAATAAGGTGAAGATATGAGCAAAATGTATGAATACTTAAAGCAGGGACTGAGTGAGGCAATCGATCATGCTAGTGGGAAAAAAACTCTTCGAACCAAACAGGTCAAGCTTCCAAAGCCTCCAAAGGAGTACCGTGCAAAAGATATTAAAGCTCTAAGAAGAAAGTTTCATTGCTCTCAACGAGTTTTTGCACACATCCTAAACGTAAGTGTAAAAACAGTACAATCTTGGGAAATCGGTCAAAGACACCCTAACTCGACTACTAATCGCCTTTTAGAGATCCTAGAATCCGAAAGGAAGCGGGAAGAGTTTTTTGAAGCAATTAGCGCTTGATGTGTGGGGAATAAACTCATCAGTTTCGCAAACTCCGCTTCAACTGCAGCGAAATAAGTGGCACTCCGGGGTTAAAGAGGTCGCGATAATAACTGCTCATTTTTTCAAGCTGTAGCTTTTTCTTTGTATATTTTTTTTGATTTCGGTTTAATGGCGAAAAATGGCAACAGCAACAGTTCCTCTATCACGCCCCTTTATTTGGAGACGCCTCCACTCCCTTTTTGGTCTGTGGATTGTGATCTTTTTGATCGAGCATCTCCTCACCAACTCCCAAGCAGCCCTTTTGGTCGGGCAAAATGGGGAGGGGTTTATCCGCGCCGTCAACTTTATCAAGCACCTTCCCTACCTTCCCGTCATTGAAATCGTTCTTCTGGGTGTTCCCATCTTGATGCATATGGTATGGGGGATCAAAGTGATCATGACCTCAAAGGGAAATAGTCGTCCTTCTGATGGGACCCGTCCCGCCCTAACAAAATATCCCCGTAACCATGCCTTTTCATGGCAGCGGCTCACCTCGTGGATCCTGCTTGTGGGAATTATTGCCCATGTCGGCTACATGCGGTTTTACATGTACCCTACCATTGTTGATACCGGGGTCGATTCAGCCTACTTTGTTCGCGTTACCATGGATCCAGGACTTTATACCGTTAGTGATCGGCTGGGCGTTAAGCTTTACAACAAGCAAGCCATTGCTGAAATGAAACATAAGGTAGAAAGTGAGCGTCCCGAAAAAGTGGAAATCAAAGAGACCACGCCCTACATCTATCAAAAGAATATTGACGTCCTGATGAAGAGGTATCAAAACTGGGAAGACAAGAACGCCTACCTCGAGGGGCTTGCAAAGCGTTCCCTCTCTAAAGGGGAGGTGATTGCCGAAGCGCCCGACTTTGGAACAGCGATCCTCCTTGTTGTCCGCGATGCCTTTAAAAGTGTTTTCAAAGCGATTCTCTATACCATTTTTGTCTTTGCTGCCGTCTTTCATGGTTTTAATGGTCTTTGGACCTTCATGATTACTTGGGGGATTGTCCTCAGGATGCGCTCCCAGTCGCGCGCGGTCAATTGGTGTTATGGGATCATGGTGCTCATCGCTTTTTTAGGACTGGCGTCTGTATGGGGCACCTACTTCATCAACCTGAGGAACTGAATGAACCTACCTGTAAATTCGAACACCCTTTCTTTCCATGCTTTCTGCATCTTTTTGGACACTGACTTTTCGGTCTTGTCTTTTGGACAATGTCCTCAAGTCAGTACCCAAAAATCTGCTAGAAATCAAAGAAAATCAAGAATATTACCATTTACAGGTAGGTTCAAGTGAAGAAAAAGGAAGTCATTGTTGTTGGAGGAGGGCTTGCAGGACTTGCTGCAGCGATGCGCCTTGCAGAAAATGGATGCCATGTCAAAATTATTTCGGTGACCCAGGTCAAACGGTCCCACTCCGTTTGCGCCCAAGGGGGGATCAATGCCGCAGTGAACCTCAAGGGGGAAGAGGATTCCCCCCTCATCCACGCCTACGATACCATTAAAGGGAGTGACTTTCTTGCTCAGCAACCTCCCGTTTTGGAGATGTGCTTAGCGGGTCCACGGATTATCGAAATGATGGACCGGTTTGGATGCACTTTTAACCGCACCCCTGAAGGAAATATCGACTTCCGTCGCTTTGGAGGGACTCTCTATAACCGAACCGCATTCTGTAGTGCCTCCACCGGTCAGCAACTCCTCTATGCCCTCGATGAGCAGGTCCGTCGCTATGAAGTCAATGGCCTCATCGAAAAGTTTGAGCATCATGAATTTCTCCGCCTCATCCAAGATGAGCAGGGAAAAGCGCGCGGGATCGTCATGATGGATCTTTTCAACCTCAAGCTCGATATTCTCAAAGCCGATGCTGTTGTTATTGCCAGTGGAGGACCCGGCTTGATTTTCAAGCGTTCCACCAACTCGACCTTCTGTACAGGAGCGGCAAATGGGAGGCTTTACATGCAGGGGATGCACTATGCCAATGGAGAATTTATCCAAATCCACCCCACCGCCATTCCCGGAAGCGACAAACTCCGCCTCATGTCCGAATCGATCCGTGGTGAAGGGGGACGCGTCTGGGTTTATGGCGATAGCTCCAAGTCGATGGAAACCCCCGAAGGAAAAATGATTCCTTGCGGCGAAACCGGCAAACCCTGGTACTTCCTCGAAGAATTTTACCCCGCCTTTGGAAACCTGGTTCCCCGCGATATCGGAGCGCGCGAGATCCTCCGCGTCATCGAAGCAGGGCTCGGGATCGAGGGGAGAGAAGAGGTGTTCCTCGATGTGACCCACCTGCCAGAAGAAACCGTTCATAAACTCGAGTCTGTTCTCCACATCTACCAACGCTTTACAGGAGAAGATCCCCGGAAAGTTCCCATGCGGATCGCCCCTGCCGTCCACTACTCGATGGGAGGTGCGTGGGTTGACTGGCCTGCCGCTGATGCGCCCGATCGGAAAACCCGCTTCCGGCAGATGAGTAACCTCGAAGGGTGCTTTGTTGCCGGAGAAGCTGAGTACCAATACCATGGAGCCAACCGTCTCGGCGCTAACTCCCTCCTTTCATGTATCTTTGGAGGGCTCGTGACCGGTGTCGAAGTGCCCCGCTACCTCGAAACCCTCTCCGAATCCTATGGTGAAGTCGAGGAAGCCCCATTCAAGGCTGCTTTACAAGAAGAAGAGGCCTTTAAACAAGACCTCCTGAGCCGCAACGGCAAAGAAAATGTCCATAAACTTCACGAAGAACTTGCCCACGAAATGGTCCAACATGTGACTGTAAAGCGGAGTAACGAAAACCTGAAGAAAACAATCGATTTCATTAAGGAGATCCGGGAAAGGTACAAAAACATCTCCCTCGATGACACGGGAAGTCTCCATAACCAGACCTACATCTTTGCCAACCAGTTTCAGTCGATGATCGAGCTTGCCCTTGTGATGACCAAAGGGGCCCTGCTTCGTGATGAGTTTCGCGGGTCCCATTTCAAACCAGAGTTTTCTGAACGAGATGACCAAAACTGGCTCAAGACAACCATCGCCTCCTACAATCCTAACAGCGACGAGCCAGAAATCACCTACGAACCAGTTGACACCCCCTACCTTAAACCGATACAAAGAGATTATACCAAAGCAAAGCGGATCAAACCCCAGCTGGAGAACATCCCTACAAACATAGAACTCCCAATATGAACCTATCTCCAAACTCTAACATCCTTTCTTTCCATGATTTCTGCATCTTTTTGGAAACTGATTTTTCACCCTTGTCTTTTAGACAATGTGTTCAAATCAGTTTCGAAAAATCTGCTAGAAATCAGTTGAAAATCAAGAATATTATAATTTGTAGATAGGTTCATTGAATGGAAACCTTCATCCTAAAGATCTATCGGGGAAAGCCCAATCACCAATACTGGGAAGAGTTTGAGCTCGAGCTTGTTCCCTACATCAACGTCATCTCTGCCCTGATGGAAATTCAAAAGAACCCGATCAACCGAAAAGGGGAAAAGGTGACCCCCGTCACCTGGGAACAAGGATGTCTCGAAGAGGTCTGCGGCTCCTGCTCGATGCTTATCAACGGCCGTCCTCGCCAAGCCTGCACCGCCATCGTTGAGCCGATCCTTAAGAAAACCGGAAGCCGAACCATTACCCTCGCCCCCTTTACCAAGTTTCCCCTTGTAAGAGATCTTGTTGTCAACCGCAGCGCGATGTTCGAAAACCTCAAAAAAACAAACTCATGGATCTCTGCCGATGGCTCTTTTGTCGGAGGCTTTGGTCCCAAGATCAGCCAAGAAAGACAAGAAGTGATGTATACCCTTTCTACCTGCATGACCTGTGGGTGTTGCTCCGAAGCCTGCCCTCAAGTCAACAACCGGTCCACCTTTATGGGGCCCGCCCCCATCTCCCAAGTCCGCCTCTTCAACCTCAATCCTGCTGGAGAGATGGAAAAAGCAACTCGTCTTCACACCCTCATGCAAGAAGGTGGGATTAGCGAATGTGGGAATGCCCAAAACTGTGTCCAAGTCTGTCCTAAAGAAATTCCTCTCACAGAATCGATTGCTGATACGGGGCGCGAAGTCTCGAAACAAGCCCTCAAAGACATCTTTGGAATATCGAAATAAAGTGCTCCATATCAAAAGGCTTTAATCCAATTTGACCGATCTTTTCATCAAAATATCGATGCGGATACCCCTTCCTTTAGGGAGGGGAGGAAGCATCGCTCCTTTTTAGATTGTTTAATTTGTAGCCATGGTTTAAAATAGCTTGTATGAAACGAACCATTTCTCTTAAGTTGACCCTTTCTGATAAAGATTTTGAGACCCTTTTGGAAACGCAAAAGTGTTTCAGCCGAGGCTGTAATGCAATTGCTCTTCAAGCTAAAGCATGTCGCTCTCCATAACTTTTGCTATTCTAAAATAAGAGAAGAAATTCCGCAACTGGGCTCTCAAATGGTGTGCAACGCCCTTAGGAAAGTATGTGGAAGCTATAAAGCACTTAAAATTAAAAAAGGTCAAGAAGTTCCCGAGATTTCGTTTAAAGAAAAATCTAGTATCCACTACTGTGCGCGTACCTTTACTCTCAAAAAAGAGACACTGTCTCTTTTTTCTATAAACAAAAGGATCAAATGTTCTTTTCGAATAGGACCGCAT
>NZ_JAAEJV010000065.1 GCF_015356785.1 Candidatus Neptunochlamydia vexilliferae
GGAAATGCTATTTCCTTATAGTCCCTCCATGGACGAAATTTTAGTAGCTTAAAAATGGTTAGGGGGGCTATTCAAATTTTTTATTCCGGGAATTGCTGGTCTGAATTGAAAGGACTTGCGGATTAACATACGAGTATTCTACCATTCGTCTTAAGAGGGTGTCAAATGTTAATTTCTAAAAGGGTTATTTTTACTGGCACAATTCATCTCGGCCCTAAAGGACCGAGTATTCTTGTGTCCTAATGATAAAAATTTTAACTTGTCACTCTTTTAAAGCGCAAGCAAAAAATTATGCCTCTTGGGTTTTAACTTTCGTTAAACTATCATTACAGATATGAAAGTTTGGGCACTTGCAGATCTCCACTTACCCATTGGTAATCCTAGCAAAAACATGGAAGTTTTTGGTCCCACATGGAATAATTACGTAAAGCGCATTGAGACCAATTGGAAAAAGGTCATCGGAAAAGAGGATCTTGTTCTCATCGCTGGGGATATCTCTTGGGCGATGAAGCTTGAAGATGCCCTAAAAGATCTCGAATGGATCGATGCCCTCCCTGGAACTAAGGTCATTCTTAAGGGGAACCATGACTACTGGTGGCCTTCAAGTAGTAAACTTGCTGCGGCCCTTCCCCCTTCCATCCACTTTATCCATAACAATGCCTATAACCATAATGGAGTCACCATCGGCGGCTGCCGCCTTTGGGACACAACCGAATATAACTTTAGTAAACATATCGTTTTTCAAAAAAACCCCCTCGCAAAGAAAAAAAAGAAAGATCCAGAAAAGGAACAAAAGATTTTTGAGCGGGATCTCGCTCGACTGCGGATGAGTCTGGAAAAGCTCGACCCCAATGCACCCTACCGCGTTGCCATGACCCACTACCCTCCCATTGGGGCTGACCTTCACCCTTCCGCAACCTCAAAGATTTTAGAAGAATTTAAGATAAATGTCTGCGTGTTTGGTCACTTACATAATGTGAAAAAAGAGCGTCCCCTTTTCGGTGAAAAAAATGGGATCCTCTACCTTTTTACCGCGGCAGATTACCTTAACTTTGAGCCGGTCCTAATAAAGGCTTAAGCATTTGGAGGGAGTCATCGCAAGGCTTGAGTTTGGCTTGAAGATCTTTCCCCTTTTGCTTCTCTAAAAGCTCGTTGATAAGGGCCTCTTCTTCCTCTTTCTCGATGGCATTAAAATACTCGGCAGTGAGCATCAGAAACTCGCGAAGGTCTTCTTCGGTCTCAAGCTCATCAAGGGCTTGATGATAGGCAACCTGAAACTGCGCGGTTTCTTCAACATGGATAAGGTAGTGAAGCGCCTCAAAAAGGAGATAGAGCTCCGACTCCTCTTTGAGCGATGTTAAAAGACGCTCTAACATCACGTTCCCCTCTTCAGGATCGACATCCATCACGAGACGGATACGTAAGAGGTCAAACCACCGATTATTGTCGACATAAGGGTAAAACCCATCGAGAAGGGTCGAGGCATACTGATCGTTTCCTGCATCGATTTGGTGGGCAATATACTCGTAGATAAAGACCTCAAGGTCGTGGCACGAGTAGGCTGAGAAAAAGTGGTACCCCTCTCTGGGACCTCCCCCCTCATCGACATTGTCATCAAGGATCATCTGAAAGCTCTCTAGAGCTTCCTGGAGGCTCTCCTCCACTTCAAGGTCTCCCGCCTCATACCGCTCGATCAGGTGGTCGAATTCATCGACAAAAATGGATAAAGATTGTTTTTGAACAGCAAGACGGCGCCAAAGCTCAAAGACCACCACAAACACCTGCTCATGGGTCTCATAGTTCTCCTCTAAATAGAGTGCATCGGCAAGGTCTTCTGGACAGTCGTACTCCTCGGTGTAAAGAAGAAAATTGGCCCTATCAAGTGAAATATTTAATTTGTTAAGACGGTTAAAAAGCTCTTCTTCGCTTAAAGAGCGGTAATCCTCAACCTGCCACCCCTCGACTTCCATCTTGGGATTTTGCTTAAGGTTCATCTGAAGGAGGTTGTAAAGGGCACGCCCCTGATATGTCATCGCACGATCCGGCTCTAAATAAAAAATTATAACTATTTCATTCTATACCTCTCTAAGATATTCGTCAAAGAACTTATTCAAGACATTAATATAAATGTGTTTGCGTTTTTGTTTTGAAAAATATAATTAAATTAGTTTTTATTATTGATTTAATTAATAATAAAATGCATTATTACAATCAAATAACAAAGAAGGGAGAAAAAATGTGTTATTTAAACCCAATTTCTGCTATCAATAAAACATTAGAGCAGGTGCAAAGCCAAGTATCGGAAGCTGTATCAACAACAGTAAACTTTGCCAAACTTTCTACTTTAAATGGATTGGCTATTTATTTTTTTAGTTGGTACCTGGGATCGGCACTTGCAACTATGCCTCTAATAATGTTAACGTTTGGAGCTGTCATTCTTGAGAAAAAAGCTTACGCAGCAATCACAGCTCTGTTCCACTACGTGACTAAAAAAGAAATGAAAGAAGAGACCCCTGTTAAGACCAAAACCCCAAAGCCACCTCAGAACTTTGGAGTTCTCAGTCACGAAGAATTCAAAAAAGAACTTAAACACCAAATAACTGAGTTAATGCAAAAAAACTCCGTACCAAATAATGTTGCTAAAGCAGCTAAAGGTCTATCAAAGGTTTACACCGACACAACTCTTACAGGTCCTGCAGGAGATACTCTCATAAAGGCATTAGATTTCTTATCGACCCCAAGGGTTGAAGTACTACGATACGATAAAAATAAAGATGTCGACAATGCTTGGAAAGACATCCCTAGAACTACACCAAAAAACGAGCAGCTGTGGTTTATCGGCCTCTCATTTGAAGAAATACAAAAACGAGTCGCCACCGAAAGGCATAAAAAACTCTTTAAAAACGTACTTACTGAAATGACTAAAAAACATCAAGACACCCAAGCGATGAAAAAGCATGTAAATCAATATAAAGCCCTGTCGAAATGTCTAGTGCCGCCAAACCAAAAGAAAGGGAACTCAGCCAACCAGCCCCTGCTATCTCGTGTATTCAGTACTTTCAGAAAGTGCTTATCATCTCTTATGACTTCAAATAACATTTCAGCTATAGCTATAGCTGCAGCTACGGCTGCTTAATCTTCCCTTTTATCTTAGGGCGCTGTAATATGCTTTTATGCATAGACAGCGCCCTTTTGTTTTAATCGAAGTCTTTATCGCCATTGCTCTTCTTGCAGTGTGCGCCTTCCCTCTTATCCGTTACCCCCTGTTTGCTTACAAACAGGAGCAAAAACATCTCATTGAGATGGAGCTGCAACGACATGCAGAACTGATTTTTTATGACGTTTTAAAGCATATCGACAAGTACAACTGGGAAGAGTTTCCAAGGAAAAACACGAAAAAGCCAGAAAGGGTTGAAGAAATCACGGTATCGATCCCTTCTATGAGCACGTTTAAAAAAGCATCCCACTGTCATATTTATAATGCCCATAAAAAAGCCCACACCCATAAACTTCGCCACCTTCATTGTGATGTGTGCTTCGGGGGATGTAACAAAAAAACAAGCTATAAATTTGTCTTTCTTGCAAAAAAGGTAGCGAAAAAATCGGTAGATGGGGATGTCGGGGATGATGAAGGATCACCTAGCGACATTCAAGCCGTTCGTGAGAGCGGAGGATAGCCCCAAGGAGTTTTCGTTTCGAGCCCTGGTTCTGGGAATCATCATTGGTGGGCTTTACAAGCTGTGCAGTAGCGCTTTCTACTTGTGGAATGAAGCGGTTTCCTTTGTTGTAAAAAAGTATGAAAGTGCTTTGGTCAGTTTGGATTGTACTCCCGCTCTTTTAGGGGTCGGCTATATCATCGGCCCCCGTATCTCGATGGTCCTCTTTACGGGAAGTGCCCTAGTGCTCTGTCTCCACAATTTACCAGCCAAAAAAAATCTCAACCAATCTATCCTAATTCTTAGGGTTGACAGAGCACTAGGTTGGTAGGTGTTGATCGCTCTCATTAAAAAGTTTGGTGCTGAAGCCTCGGCCATCTACCCTTCAACAGTTCCGATTGCAATGATGTCAGCAACCGATATTTGGTCGACCTACATCCGCTACATCGGTGCTGTTGGAGTGGCGGTTGGGGGACTGATCACCCTCTTTCGGATCGCTCCGGTCATCCGAAAGACAATTGTAGAAACCTTTCGAGAGGTCATCCACCTCTTTAAGCCAGGAAAAAAGAGGGTAGAGCGGACCGACCGAGATATTCCCCTCCCCTACCTTCTTCTAGGATCGACGGCAATTATTTTGGGACTGTGGGCGATGCCTGGTTTCCATCTCAATATTGTAACAATTCTCTTGCTGATCGTCTTAGGATTTTTCTTTGTTGCGGTCACTTCGATCACTGTGGGGCTGGTCGGAAGATCTTCGAACTCTACCTCGGGAATGACAATCACCACCCTTTTAATTACCTGCTTAATTTTTGCAGGGCTGGGCTGGTCAGACCAGATCCACCTCATTGCAGCGATCGTCATGGCAGCGGTGGTCAATACAGCAATCGCCCTTGCCGGAACCACATCGCAAGATCTTAAGACAGGGTTTTTGCTTGGGGCAACCCCTCGTTCTCAACAGATTGCAGAGGTGATCGGTCTTATCCTTCCCGCAGCAGCGATTGGCTTTACAATCTATCTCCTCAGTGATGCTTATGGGTTTGGAAGCACCAAACTCCCCGCTCCCCAAGCAACCCTGATGGCCATGATCGCAAAGGGAATTATCCAGGGGGAACTCCCTGCTCTTTTGGTGATCATCGGAGCGATCTTTGGGGTCTTGGTCTATCTGATGCGGGTCCCTGTCCTCCCTTTTGTAGTAGGACTCTATCTTCCCATCTCCCTCAACACCACCATCATGATCGGAGGACTCGTCCATTTCGTTGTAAAGCGGTGGACTTCTATTGAAAAAAATATCGAGCGAGGGATTATCATTTCGTCAGGCCTTGTTGCGGGAGATGCTTGCATGGGAGTTTTCATCGCCCTTCTCACCGTCTTAAAAGTCATCCCCGCGACTAAAGCGGGCTTGCTCGGCAATGGTTTCTCCTTTGCCTTTTTTGTCCTTCTTAGCATTTGGCTGGGGTGGGCATCAAGACAAGGGTCCGTTAAGAAATAAATGCTACAAGTTGACTCAACAAGACGCAGCAAAATTGAGCTGAATGAGGAGCACCATTCCCAATAGGGAAGGGCGACGAAGAAGCTTAATTTGGCAAAGTCGCAGCCAGTCAACTTGTAGCATTTACTTCTTAATGGACCCAGAAGCTATCCAAGTAAGCTCTTTTTCGTTATTATCGTTTGCATGAAGAAGTTTTCTTTCACTTTAATGGAAGTCTTAGTGGGCTTTGCTCTAACCGCCCTTGTCCTCGGGGTGTTATTTAGCGCTCTTTATAGCGGCACGGTCCTCAAAAACCGCCTTGAAAAAAGTGAGCAGGCTGTAATGGCCCGCGTTGAACTCCAACAACGGCTCGACCAGGTTTTTGCGACCCTTGATGGGACGCTTTACATGGAAAACGAACCCCCAACTCTCCACATCGCTTATCAAAATGGAGCCGACCCCAACCCAATGTTTTCTGGAAGAGTGGAGGGAACAATCGAGCTTGAAAAGGAGCGGTTGATCTTAAAGTTGCCGGGAAACCCCGTGCCAAAAAAAGAGGTTTTAAGGAAAGGGGTGAGCGCAATTTCCTACCATTTCCTGACCCCAGCAAACATCGGAATGGAAGAGGTTGAGGTGTGGGAAAAATCGACAAACTACCTCCCCCATTATGTCAAACTCACCCTAACCGCTTCCGGGGAAGAGGAGTCCTACGCCTTCTGGATCAGGCAAAAGCTTGAACCGATCCCCATGAAGGAGAAAAAATGAACCTTCTCCCCTTCGTGATGATCATCATCCTGGTTCTAAGTCTTTTTTCGACAACCCAGTATCAAAAAATGGTCTCCCAGAAAAAGGATAAAAAGATCTACTCTGCCTACTTTAAGGGCCTGCGCGAAGCGCGGAATGAAAAAGTGCGCCACACCTATAATCGCTCTCTTGACCGAAAACCAGGAACAAGCACAGGAACTAAAAATAATGCAAACAAGCAAATCCAAGATAGATACTTTCGCAATGACCGGATCGGTTGGGAAAACGGGAAACTCAATCTCTCTTCTCTTCTAAACGATCCTGAAAAATGGCCCCAGCTAGAGGCGATTGCGGCAGCCTATGTAAAGCGGCTTTACATCGGTGCTAAGTTTTATCCTAAAGGGAGTGGGCTTGAGAAGAAACTCATCAAAGCGCTTGTGGCAAAATATAAAAAAGAGGAGGACCCTCCCCCCTTTCACACCATTACCTTTGAGGATCGGGAGCTGAACTGGGTTTTTTATAAGATGGTGAAGGGGACCCATACCTACACCTTAGAAGGGCGGGGGCATCCCCCCTTTGCTGACTTCTTCACTTTCGAAGAGATGGAAGGGCCACCGATCCATTTTCATTATGCCAACCCCCTTCTTCTCAAGGTTGTCCTAGGGGAAGGGAAAGCGCAACAACTCATCTCTGAAGAAAAAAAGCTCCTTATCAATGCAAGAGTGAAGTGTCGCTCCCCTCTTAAAAAGGAGCGAGTAGAGGAGTTTTTAGGAATACGTCGCGTTCTTTTCGAAACCCGTTATAAAACAAGCGATAAAGTATCAGGGAAACATACCGATCCCAACACCCAAATTACTGTAATGGCAAAGTAGGGCGTGTCATTAATGACACGCCCCAGTACAGCGTTTCAGTAAAACCTTGTCATAGATAAGTTCAGATTTTTTTGAAGGATGCAGCGCGGAGATCGATGGCAACCCCTATGAGGGTTGTCGAGATCGAGCGCAAAATCATCCGGAAAAAGATGAATTTAGATTGGAAAGGTTTTACTGAAACGCTGTACTAACCTTTTGGAAAGTCAGGGTAAAGGTGGTTCCCTTTTCCCAAGTCGAGGTCACATCAATCTTGGCCTGATGTTTGCTGATAATCACGTCGACGATGGAAAGGCCAAGCCCTGCCCCTCCCATACGTCGGGAGTGCGCTTTGTCAACGGTAAAGAAGCGCTCAAAAATCTTATCGAGGTCTCCCTCTGGAATCCCGATTCCCTGGTCAGCAATGGTTAGCTTTACAGCATCGGAGCCATCTTCGATGGTGATCGTAATTTTAGCCGCCTGCTCGGAGTACTTCACCCCATTTTCCAAGAGGTTCATAATGGCCAGTTCTAAAAGGTCGGGATCTCCATGGATGATAATCACCTCCTCATTATGGAGCGATTCGATCTGAATTTCGGGATGGAGGGAGAGGAGGGTCTGGCTACAACTATCGATAAGGGCAACGAGATCACACTCTTGGAGTTTTGCTCTTGGAAGGTAGTCGAGGTCGGCAAGGGTGAGGAGATTTTTGACAAGGCTATCCATCCTCTGGCAGTTGCGGACAATTTTTTCTGTAAACTCGGTGAGCATCCCACTTGAAATCTCGGGAAGATCATAGATCGTCTCTGCAAACCCCTTAATAATAGTGATGGGGGTACGGAGTTCGTGGGAAGCGTTGGCAACAAAGTCTTTTCCGAGCTGCTTTTTCTGATAGTGTCCAGAGCTGTCGAGAAGGGTAACGAGAATCTTTTTTCTCGGCTCTAACACTTTGATTTCCCCTTCAAGACCTTCTTTTTCATTAGCAAAAGACTGATGAATAAATGTTTCTCGGATCCGGTGAAAGTTTTGATAGTGGCTCTTTAGAAGAGGATGGTTAAAAAGGAGGGTACCAATGAGCCTCCCCTTCTCTTCTTTCAAGTAGTGAGCCCCTTTTTGGTTGACCTGAAGCACCTTTCCTTCCCAATCTAAGGTAATGACCCCTTCTTGCAAGGCATCTAAAAGGGGTATATCTTTGAACTTCCGCTGCCCAACACCCTTTTTTTGAACGATCAATGCAATTCCAAATAAGCAAAGAAAAAGGAGCCACTCCCGATAGGCATGGAGCGAGGGGGTGCAAAAGCATAAAAAGCTTGCAAAGCCGAGGACAAACAGAAGAGTCCAGTACCGTTTTTTCATGGTACTCATGATACCAAATCAGAGATTATATTTGGAATTTTTTACTCCCTGCGCTAGATTAGGGAGGAAATAAGCTTAGGATAGGCAAGATGGCAAAAACTTATTTCTACTACTCAGCAATGAATGCTGGGAAAAGTACCACTCTCCTTCAATCGAGTTATAACTATAAAGAACGAGGAATGGATACCATTCTTTTTGCCCCGGCCTTTGATGATCGGTTTGGCGATCCAGCCATTTACTCGAGAATTGGGCTGAAGCAAGAAGCCGTTTTGTTTGATATCGACTTCAATATTTTTGATTATATCGACAAAGTGCGCAGCAACTTTCCAAATCTCCGTTGCATCTTGATCGATGAGGCCCACTTTATGACCAAAGCGCAGGTAGCACAGGTGATTGCTGCCACAAAAGAGTTTGATGTTGCCGCCCTTTGCTACGGTCTTCGGAGCGACTTTAAGGGGGAACCTTTTGAAGGGAGCATCTATCTTCTTGCATGGGCAGAAGAGATGATCGAAATTAAAACGATTTGTCACTGCGGAAGTAAAGCGATCATGAATATGCGGGTCGACAGCGAAGGAAACCCTGTAAAGTCAGGTTCACAAGTCCAAATTGGAGGGAACGAAAGTTACACTTCGGTTTGTATGAAACATTACATAAATGATGTCGGTTCTATTACCGAATATGCTTTTGAAAAGGTAGGCGTCCAGTCAACTACTCCTCCCTAAAGGAAGGAGCTTGTAGCTAGCGCAGTTGCTGCTACCATAGGCACGTTGACAGGTGCCCTTGCTGAGACAACAGACTCAGC
>NZ_JAAEJV010000066.1 GCF_015356785.1 Candidatus Neptunochlamydia vexilliferae
TTTGGGTGCTCATGCTGGCTCGCCTTGGTTATATTGGATACGAAACCAACCATTTATGCATATTTAAAAATTTAAGTCACGACTTTGCAGGGATCCTGTAGTGATGTATGAGATGTGATCCCCCGAATAACATTTGTAAAGCCCCGCTCCCTTAGAAAAATACTCATATCGAGTGTTTGATCATTTTTACAAGCCCATCTAAGCTCCAGTAACAGTGCACCCCAGTCGCTTTGGGTTACCTCATTTCCTAAAGCGCTTTCATAGCCATCCACTCCGACACTTTCAATAGCTTCCATAATTTCCCCTTCTTAAGATTTTTGATAAAGCAACTTTAGCATAGGAATTATGTTTAAATCAATTAAAATAAGTGGTTTATATTAATTAAAAAATAGAAATAGCACCTAGCCAACCCCTCTCAATTGATTTGAGTTCTTTAACTTTGTGTAAACTTTTCATTTTTCTTGATTGATTACTCCTTTTAGGAGTAGCATGATTTCTATATTGCATCTAAGTATTTGATGATCAGTGCAGTATCGAAATTTTTAATTGAATTATTCTAGAAACGGAGTTTGACCATGAGAAATATAAAATTTGCAATCACTTCAGCTTTTTTGTTGCTATGCTGCTTTTCAGCTTTTGCTGCTGTCCCATCTACAAGTCTAGTACCCTTAGTTCCTGTAAATGAAAAAACACCCAGCTTGCCTCGCTGGAAGGAATCTCGTCTGGATGATCCCCAAGAAAGCCCCATGAGTTTTTCAGCAACTCTTTTGATGCTAAAGGCTAAAGAGGGACAGTCTCTTTTGGGAAACCATTATAACCCTGGATTTAGATTAGGAACAGGATCTAGCATAGGAAATTGGATCATGGGCTTTAGTTTCACCCACTATGAGTCTTCAGACCCCATCCAGGACGCCCTTAAAGTTAATTTTGCGCTCAACGATTATGAACTTGCTTTTACTCGCCCTTACACTGTTGAAAAAACAGTTAGACTAGAGCCTTTTTTAGGAGCTGAGTATGCAAGAACAAGGAGAAATTTTCTTTGGAACCAGTCTACAGTATATAACTGTAAATTTGATGGCACTGGACCTCAAATTGGCCTACGAGCCTTTAAGGAACTCGTAAAGGGGATTAGCCTTAAGGGAAGTTTAACTCAGTCGGCTCTTTGGGGGCGCACGAATTGGGGATCGCATAAAAAAAGGAAACTAGCTCCTATCACTAAACTAAGCCTTGGAGTCGAGTGGGGGCTAAAAAGAGCTCAAGGTCAACGCATTTACTTAGCTGCTGGTTATGAAGGCCAGTACTGGATTAACGAGCTTGCTTCAGGTGACTTCTCAAAAAACCTTGGTTTGCAAGGTTTTACCGCTCAAGCAAAAGTAGATTTTTGACCTTAAAATAGAATGAAGAAACAGTCGAATTTATTAAAATACATGTCCTTAGCAGCACTACTTTTTTCCTCTTGTTCTCACATTCAGGTAAAGGAGCATCACATCTCCTTTGAAGAGAAGTTAGAGTTTAATCAAAAAGAGGGAAAATGGGTCAAGTGCCAGGCAGCGCGAGAAAAGGTCACCTTCTAATAATTATTTGAGGGGGAACTTATGGAAAACAAAACCATTATACAAGCTACAACGGGAGCTTTAGTTGGAGGGGCCGTTGGCTTTGCAGGAGCTATTGCTATGAATGTTATCATAGCAATTCAGCTAATCGCTCTATCATTGATCCTTCCTCCGGTACTGGCTTTTTCAAAACTAGCAGGAAAGCGCTCTGCTGTTGCTGCGGCCATGCCAGATGTGTCAGGACTTGTCGTGATTGTAAAAATTTCTTATCTTGCATTTCCTATCTTAGGTGCTTCTTTTGGGGCTGCTATAGGAGTGGGAATTGGTAAAGGTGTAAATTGGTTATTCCCAACAGAGGCAAGTCAAATTAAGCAAGAAAAGCCTCATTCTTAGGAATTAGCCCTTCCTTGACTTCATCGTCCGTTCTACATGAAGTTTTGAGATGAATTTAAGTGCACTTAAATCTTGGTTCCTCCAAAAAATCAGTCAACGGGTTATCTCCCAATAAATTCTCCTGATATCAATTTCCGATTATACTATCCAAAAAAAAATTTGAAATGCCGCAATTTAAAATTGAGTTAGCTTAAGGAGATTCAAATCTTGCCGTTTTTAGAGATTCGAGGATATGACCTCATTTTGGAGACTTGAGAGTATAGGGTCTTTAAAAAAAACTTCTCTAATTTTATAAAAATAAAATTTATTAATAAAAAATGATTTATCTTACAATTAATTATCCTGTTTTTTATAATAATACAAGATTTAAAACCCCTAGAAAGGAGAAGACTATGGGAGCAGTTTCTGATGCAGATGGAATGTGTATTCTTTATACAGAAGAGGAGTGGCATTCCTATAGCGATATAGACTTTAAACCAGTTGAAGGTGCTTTAAGAAGCCCAGAAGCAGTACACGCAATAATAAATATTATGCGCGAAGAAATTAATGGGTTGCAAGCACTTAATGCTGAAATGCAAAAGACTATCGGAAAAATAAATCGTCTTAATTGTGGTCTAGTGCTTGCTTTTACTTGCGAAACAACCCCGCGAATGAAAAGAGTTCAGGAATCGATGCAAAAACGCATTGCTTTTCTAAAAAACGATGCTCCAGAAGGAGATCTTAAGAACCAAGCGATTAAAACAGCAGAGCAAGGAATTCAACTGCTTAATGCAAACCTAAAACTCTTAAACCAATATCAGCAAGCTGCGCAGTCGCATGGAGCATATATACTCTCTTAAACATTGAAATTATCGTGCCTTGGGCTCTCCGAGGCACTGCTACGATCTCCGAAGCCAGTTGATGTAGGTGGAGTAAAAGTGAGAGAATTTATCCCGCATAATTAGAGAACAATGTCATTCTATGATACAAAAAATATCCAAAGAAAGTGAATGAAGTTATTGATGAGAAAGATTACCTAAAGGAAATAGAACAAGCCCTTAAATGCCCTTGTTCATAGGACGATGGACTGAAAACCTTTTAGCTTCAATTCCCGCCATTTAATAATCCTCAAGACTTTTACCCTCTTTTTCGCCTTATATAAAAGATTGGCATGGGTTCCTAGACCATTACTAACCTAGCTAGAAGAGCATAGTTCTTTTGGAACCACAGTCAGTTCTCGATTGCTAACATATAAAAGCGAATGAACCTGAGTCTTTTCGAAAAATTCATCTTGACGATTGCTAAATTTCCTGTAAATTGAAAAAAAGGCAATAAGTGTACAGAGTCATTTTAAAAATATTCCTTGCTTTTAGCATGCTCGCGGCGATTTTTAGCTCATGCACTCGATATTATCATATTGAGGCAAATACATTTGTTGATTCCAAAACAATTCCCAATGGATTTCATCCAGGCAGTTCCTTTGCTATCCATCCCTTTGAAAAGGAACAGACATTCCTTGAAAAAGAGGTCTCTCAAAAAATAGAACAAATCCTCGTAGATAAAGGGTACCATGTGGTTCCTCCTAACAAGGCAGACTATTACCTAACTTTTTCAATTTCAATGACAAGTTCCACACACATAGTTCAGGTTCCCGAATATGTACCCGGAAAAACCAAGACAAAAAAAGGGTCTTATGGGGGCATTGAGTATGAAGAAGAAATAACAGAAGACGGAGATGTGATCTATGTTCCAGAAGAGCAAACGCTCTATCATGGAGAGCTTATCGTGATTGCCTATGATCCTATACTTTACAAACACTCAAAAGAAGATAGCAAGATTTGGGAAGGGACAGCTATCAATTCTGATGAAAATAAAGACTTAAGGCAAGTTGTTGATTACCTTCTGGTTTCGCTATTTGAATACTTCGGAAAAGGTACTAAACGGAGTATAGAAGTTGAAATACAGGAAAATAGTGAAGAAGTAAAAAAACTCAGAGACCAGATGGTGGGCCTTTTGCGATCCTCATAGCTCTTTCCTCTGCCTAAGCCCTTATGATTAAGGATAGAAAGTTATGCAAGAGTATAAAAACCTAGTTTTTTGTTCTTGACATCGGGGCATAGCTTCATAAAAAGTAGAACCATCCAAAGAAACCCCCTTACCATTCACTAGAGAAAAAGCCCTCTCAACCTATATTTTTATTTTTAATAAAAAAATAGGTTGATTTTAATTTTTTTTTTGTTAAAATCTATGCCATAAAGGTTGAAATATTAACAAATTGTTAAAATTAGGGTTTTTCATGCCTAAGCAATCAGCCTATTTTTGAGTAAAAGCGCGGTCCTAAGGTTTCCCATTTCTGTACCAGTCGTTACAGAAATTTCCCTTTATGATACCCGCTCCCCAACTGTAAGATATAACAACCCTAAAAGACTTAAGGAGAAAAATGAATACAGAAAATAAAACCAGTTTAGACCAAAGGCCAAGAAAAGTTGTTTCGATTACCGAAGCTGCACGCATCAATGGTGTGACAAGACAGGCGATTTATGTCGCGATCAAGCAGAGCAAGCTTAAGGCAAATAAAGGCTTAAAAACATGGGAAATCAATATAGAAGATTTAGAGGAGTACCGTCGTAACAGGTATTCGAGAACAAAATCCACTTATAAGGGTCAGTTGCTCTTTGACAACAGTAAAGGTTTTTACTCGGTCAATCAAGTATCAAAAATCCTTGGAGTAGAGGCCCAGAAAATTTACTATGCAACCCGCGTTGGTGCATTAAAGGCATCACGTAAAGGGGCCGCCTGGGTGATTCATATTGATGATGTTAAAGAGTATGGAGAAAAGCACCTAAACATGTCTTTACAAAAGGCAGTTTAAGTACGCATGTAGTGCCACCGATGGTGGCAGCACTTTTTCAGACAAAACAGGGCAACCCTTGAACTGGGTTGCCCTTTCATACCTGTCTTAAAAACTTTTACCCAGCTCCTTTACTTTTAAGAGCAGCCCTTACAAGAGCTCCTTTTTCCAGAAACAGAAACCTTCTTTACAGTCGAGCAGCTTCCTCCTTTTTTTTGGCGATTTTTCCATAGATAAGCTCTTTAACTGAGACCTTTCCATCTGTGAGCTCATCAATCTTTTGAGCTGTTTTTAAAGAGGGGCGACTCCTTCCTTGTAAGATCTTCCATAAACATGTTCTACTGATTCCGACCATTTGGGCAAAGAGCTTCTTTTTCATCCCTGAATTATCGATAAAATCCTCTAATAACATGGTTTAGCCCATCCTTCAATTCCTTCTCGTCATCTCCAAGATCTCCATCCGCCTTAAAAAATAGCCTGATTCTAAAATCGCCTTTGCTTCATTGATTGCCCAGTGCTTCCCCCCTCCCACTTTTTGAGTCACCTTGATCAGAGAAAGAAAGTGAGACTCAGCCTCAATGAACCTTTTTTTATCCAAAGCTCTGCAGATTTGAATCAGCCCCCAAAGAGCAAACTCGGTCAAATAAAAAGACTTTCTATTAGGCTCGATGTTTTGAAGGTTATCAGGCACCCCAATACTGGGGAGCTCTTTCGTATAACCACTCTCAAAAATATGCCACCATCGAAACAGCTTAACGGATAGAGCATCACACTCTTTAAAATTCTGAAATACTTTTTCCAGAGATTGCCTTTCTTCATTCACCTTATACCAGACAGCCAAAACCACTTGAACGGCTGGATGATCGGGGTATTTTTCATATAAATACAACAGCTCTTCAATAGGAAACGGCTTCTTTTCTTTATTGAGAGCCTCTGCACAAAGGGAAAGGTTAAAACAATCCTTTTGATTTTCAAGAAAAAAAAGCTCCTTGTCCGGTACGACTTTAACCCCTTTTTCCAGATGTTTAAAAGGTCTTTTCTCTTCGCTTAAACAACACTTCTTATATTTTTTTCCACTCCCACATAGGCATAAAGCACCTTTCGGAGGATAAAGAGCCATTCCCCTGACCTCTTTCGAAAAAACCTCTAAAAGATTTTTTGCCAATTCCACCTTCTCATTCGAAACACCATTAACAAATTCTCCGTTTGAAAGCATTCACTATCCTTATTTTCTAAAGCAAATAAACCAGAATAAAGTTTTCTGTGAATACTTGTCTAATACCCCCAATTAACATCCACTTAAGTTAACATAAAAATTAACTATTAGCGCTATTTCATAATTATCTTGCCACATAATTCGGAAAAAGACTTAAAATGGTTGATGTTGGTAAGCGATGAATGTTTTTGAAGAAAAACAGCTCCTAATAGATGAAGAAATAAGGTATTGTCAAGCCCTTAACAGTCTGTTGGACCCTCAACGTTCAGAAGCCCAGATCAAAAAACTTAAAAACAAGGCGAAATCAAGAGGCATCACACACAGCCTTAAAAACTATATTCGCCCCAGCTGGGATAGATAATTGCGATTCATATAGCAAAATATCAGAGCAAACAGTTGTGCAAGAATGCTCAATTTAGAAGGTTTTTAGATCAAGGTAAGGTGGAAAGCCCAATCTCCCGTTACTAAAGCAATTACAGGTTTAAGGCTTAACAACAAAAACGCCTCTATCAATTCTTACGCTTCTGCTTTAATCAACGCTTCAACTTCTTTAACAGCTTCGTCAGAATTTTCTCGTCCCCGAAAAATCTCCTTTTCCACACATTCCATAACATATGTTGAAAGACTCACTCCCTTAATTGCAGCTATTGCCTTTAACTTCCGATGTTGCGATGAATGCATACTAACAGTCACCTTAATAAAGCCTTTTTCTTGTGTCATAAAAACCATCCTGTTGTTTCTCTTTTTAAGACTATATCTAAAAGCCGTAAAAACTGCAATGAGATGTTTATGCTCTCTAAAATCCTTGCCGTATCAAAAACGATCGTTTTTGCACACACCCAACAAAATCCAATCAGATCCCAAAAAACCCGTTGCAAAAACTCTGTGCGTTTGATAAACTGTATCAAAAGACAAAAAAATGGTTTTTGAAACATGAATCAGGAAAATCATAAAACAAGAAAAGGTCTCTTAGTCGGATACGCAAGAGTTTCAACCTTTGACCAAAACCCGCAAATGCAAATAGACGCTTTAATCCAGGAAGGAATCGATTCCAGACATCTATTCGAGGAGAAAACTTCCGGAAGTACGCTCAACCGCCCCAAACTCAAAGAAGCCCTCGACTTTTTAAAAGCAGGGGACATTCTTGTCGTTTGGAAGCTTGACCGACTCGGAAGATCCTTACAAGACTTGATACAGATTATCCAAGAGCTCAAAAAAAGAGAGATTGGATTCAAATCCCTCACAGAAGGGATCGATACCACAAGTCCAGGAGGGATGCTGATTTTCCACATCTTTGGTTCTTTAGCCGAATTTGGCCGCGAGCTCATCCGAGAAAGAACCCTAGCAGGCCTCGAATCCGCAAGACGGCAAGGAAGAAAAGGTGGAAGGCCCAAATCGCTCAACGATGAGCAGAGAGAAACCCTCAAGGAGCTCATCGAGCAGGGGAGGGGAGTGTCCTATATCGCTCGAACCCTCAACACTTCGAGGTTTACGATCTACAGAGAAAAGAAGTCTTTAATCTAAACCTACTGAGCACTATGAACTTTAGGGTACACGTTCAAGGTGTTGAATCCCCTATGGAAAAGGCTTTTCAGCAGTATTCGAGAGTTTTTGAGCATATTTTTGCTAAGATAAAAAATGCTTATTATAAACAACTTAAGTATATTTTGACATAAAACCTAACGATTTGTTAGGTTTTATGTATGAGAGATAAAGAAATTGAACGACAGCTCTATGCTATAGCTAGTGTACAACAAGGGTATTTTACTGCATATCAAGCTAAACAAGCAGGGTATTCGGATAGTCGTTTTGCTTACCACGTCAAAAAAGGAAACTGGACTAGAGAAGGGAGGGGTATTTACCGTCTAGTGAACTATCCGTATGGTGATCGGCCTGATTTAGTCTATTGGAGCCTTTGGTCAATGAACCGACAAGGGAAGGTTCAGGGGGTATTTTCTCATGCAACAGCACTGACTATCCATGAGCTTAGTGATATCATGCCAGCAAACTATCATATGACCGTACCTAAAGGATTTAGGCGATACCATCCCCCTCCGGAAAATATTGTCCTTTATTTTGAAAACCTTTCTAAAGAAGACCTAGAGGAGTATGAAGGTTATAGGGTCACTAACCCTAAAAAGACAATTCAAGATGTTTTGCTAGATGAAGGGTTTCCTGAGGATTTGGTGGCTCAAGCAATCTTAGAAGGTCTAGAAAGAGGAATACTAACATTGGATCAAATTTCTGAATTAAAAAAAGGACCAAAATCAAAGCGGCTAAGTCGAATTTTAAGAGGAATCCAAAATCATGAAAGATAGAACATCCCTATCCCCAGCAAGCTTTCGTCAAAGTTGGGAGTGTAAAAATAACTGTGTAAATGGAATGTTGAATGAGAGATAATAGCCTTTCACTCAATAGAAAAAAGGCCGGAACGTAGAATACGTGGAGGCCA
>NZ_JAAEJV010000067.1 GCF_015356785.1 Candidatus Neptunochlamydia vexilliferae
TTCTTTCTAGATTCCATATAAATCCTTATCTGTTGCTTTGTAATCTTTTTCCCTGTCATATTAACCTCTCACTTTCATGCAAGAGATCTTAATTCAAGGAGTTTCTTACCGGCAAAGATAATTGTCGTTAAGCGGCAATCCTAATTGTCGCTCAACACCACTGTAAAAACCCCGAAACAACAACGATCAGCGCCTTTAAAAAGACCTTAGAAATCGATAAAATTGAAAAAGCCATAGAAAACTGCACAACGCTGAATAACCTAGAGACAAATGGATATTACAATGAGCTCATGACAAGGTACCATAACCTTCGCCAATACACCAAAAGGTTTTATAAGTTAGACTTCAAAGCGGTCAAAGGAACCGAATACCTTCTGAAATCGATCCAGATTCTCAGGAAGCTTAATGAGGGGAAAATCGATTCTCTCCCCCCTGATGCTCCCACAAGCTTTATTCCAAAAGAGTGGAAAAAGCATCTCAAAAATGATGATGGGAAAATCATCCAAAAAACGTGGGAGATGGCGCTCTATATTGCTGTCAAAAAGGCCCTTGGCAGCGGAGATCTGTACATCTATCAATCTAGACACTATCGCGACTTTTGGAAGACAATTTACGATAAAAAGTCCTGGGAAGAAGAAAAAAAATCCCTCTATGTACAGCTATCTTTACCACACCGATTCAAGGGAGTTTTGAACCAACTGAAGAAAGAGTTTAACCATTATCTAGAAGAAGCGCGGAAGAGCATTCGCAAAGAGGACTTTGTTTACCTAAACGCTCAAGGGAATCTAAAATTTCATAGAGATCAAGCCTTAGCTATTCCCCCAGGAGTAAAAACCCTAAAACAAATCCTAGAGTCATTTATGCCAATGACACGAATAGAAAAGCTCCTAGCAGAGGTCGATCAAAAAACAAACTTTTCAAGTCATTTCCAGCCCCTTATTGGTCATAAGCAAAAATCTGATCCCCCTCCAGAGCTCATTTATGCTGCTATTATTGCCCATGGAACAAACATAGGACTCCATGGAATGGCTTACAGTTCAGAAGGCATAGATCTTGATCCTTTACGAAGGGTTTCTAGATGGAATATCCATGAAGAATCACTCAATAACGCTAACGCCGCTATAGTCAATGCCCACCATCAAGACCCATTAAGTAAAATCTATGGGAGTGGAATTAGAAGTGGCTCCGATGGTCAACGCTATGGGATGCAAAAAAGCTCGAACCTTGCAGCCTACTACCCCAGATACTTCGGATACTATGACAAGGCAGTCACCCTCTATACCCACGTCTCTGATCAGCATAGCGTCTTCAACACACAAGTCATTTCTTGCTCCTCTAGAGAAGCCACCTATGTCATCGATGGTCTACTAAGAAACCGGACAATGATTAGCCCTGAGTTTCATACAACAGATACCCATGGGTTTACTGAACATGTCTTTGCCCTATGTTTTCTCTTAGGATTTTCTTTTCAGCCTCTCCTTAAAGACATTGCATCTCAGCAACTTTATAAAATTGAGACAAAAAACCATGGAGAAATGAACCACCTATTTTCAGGGACAGTAGACATTCAGCTCATTGAAGAACAGTGGGATCAAATCATGAGAGTTGTTGCTTCCATAAAAAATGGGATTGCTCCCGCCCATGTGATCGTCAATAGATTAATCAGCCGCTCCAGATCAGATAGGCTAGCTCAAGCTATCACATCCCTAGGAAGGCTCATCAAAACGATCTATATCTTCCGATTTTTTTCCGATAAATCTCTTCGATATGAGGTGCACGGCCAAAGAAACCTAGAAGAATCCCGACACGCCCTCGCGAAGCACACATTTTTTGCCGATCAAGGGGTGTTTAAAACCAGCGACTATGAAGAGATCATGAACAAAGCCAGCTGCTTAGGGTTAATCTCCAATGCGGTCCTCCTTTGGAATACCATAAAGATAAGAGAAACTATCGAGAACTTAAAAGAGCAAGGGCACGAAGTAAATTACTCTCACCTAAAAAGAATCTCTCCTTTGCTCCGTAAACATTTCATTAGCCATGGGACCTATAATTTTAAGGCTTGATTATGCGTCCAATATGCTAACCCAACTTTTGGTAGTTATGCGCCCCATACCCGAAATCGATCTCCTCTTTCGCTTTTTGAGCCATAGCTTATTTTTCTCCATAAAACGATTGCTCTTAAGTCTCTTTCTGCTTGATTATTAGTTGGCTCTACCCCTTCCCTGGTTACAAAAACCCAGAGCTTTTTCAACCTTTTTAATAGGGATCGAGCGAACCCTCTTAGAGAAGAACTATGAGCATTTTTCAGAGCTGCAATAGCTAACCCATACTCAAATTCATCTCGGTAACGCTTACTTGAGTGCCTAAAGCTTCTTTGGCTTCTTTTTTTTGCTTTGTACTCTCCCCATAAGAGGAAAATTTTGTCTAAGCATTCGAGCATCACCTTTCCCCATTCTCCATCGAGCTGAGCTCTTTGAGCAAACCTTTTCAGATCTCTTCTAATATGGGCAAGACAATACTGATGGGGCCCTTTAAAGTTGTAAATTGCCAACCTGTCTGTGATAAATATTGATCTTTTGTTGGTATTTCCTAGCAGACTATCTCGGTATTTGGCACCCCTTCCTTCTTGGATCTTATATAGAGATTCTTGGCTTGTTGACATGACCCAAACAAACTCTCTTTCTCCCCATAGGCTCCAACCTGTTTCGTCTATATTCTTTGGTTTGCTGGATAGGCGAACTTTATCTTCGATCTCTTTGTAAGCAGGTTTTAGCGCCTCAGATACACGACCTTCTATGTTGCTTTGTGTTCCTACTGCTGCTTTAATGCCAAAACCCTGTTTAAGAACATCAAGGCAAACTCTGCGAGGTAGCCTGCATGAACCAGATAAAAATCCCATAAATGCTGAGAGTTTTGTTCCAAATGCAGATAGCCCAACCTCTTTTGGGAGATGGGGAAGTCGGTATTTTTTGCAGCAAGGGCAGTAAAATTGTTTCCGGTTATACTGTGTGACTATATAGGGCTTTTCTGGAATTTTAACTTGCTGATGGACAGATATTTTTCCTGTGGGTCTCACCTCTTCAGCACAATTAGGACACTGCTTAGCTTCTATATTTACAAATTTATCTACCTCTTCTAGTGCAAACAGTGGGCGAAAATGCCCTGGATGTCCTCGCTTTGCACCATTTTTCTTACGCCCCTTCTTTGAGGCTTTTTTATCTGATGAAGGTGGTTTGGAGCTGTTTTTAGAGTTTAGGTTGAGTTGCTCTTCCAGCTTGGCTATCCGTTCTAAAGCGAGCTTCAGGGCTTCCTGTGCCTCTTTTAAAGCATTACGAGTCTCAGCTAATTCAGTTTCTAACTCTTCATACGTCGGTTTCATATCAATTAATCGTAATTAAATTTTGGTTATTAGTTCAACTATTTTTTAGCTGCCACGCAAATTTTTCGATCCCCTGAACAAATACTAAAGATGGCTAAAACAGATTATGCAAGAAGTGTGAAAATAATTCTTAACACAAAAAGAGGAGTGCGTTAGAATGCTTGCGTATGAGTGTTTAATAGGCCTGTAAGGATCTGGTAATAAACGCTTAAGATAAATTTATAATCCACGTTTGCTTAGAAAACGTAAGGAAAGACATCTTTGATTAAGGTTTTTTGGTTAAGCTTTTTCTTATTTACAAGAGTCCTTCTTGGAGAGTTTTCTGACAATAAAAGTACCTTACTAGACAGCTTTATTTCGATAGGATTTAAGGATAAGCAAGAAAAAGCTAAGAGGCTGTTCAAAGATGAAGAAATTTATAAGTATGCTCTTAAGGTTTTAAAGTCTATAGAAGAGATAGATTGTCAGATATCTCTTGAAATTGAAGAGTATAAACAAGGCGAGCAGGCCCATAAAAATTCCATCCTTGGGAAGATCGATTACATTCTTACCGAGGTTATTTCTGATGAAAACTATCCGCCCTCACCAGACTCCCTTGCTTTAGATTCACTTAGCTCTTTTTTAGATCCGATTAGACGAAAGTATGAGCACCTTAAAGCTTTTTTTGATCAAGATAAAAAAGATCAAGAAGAGAAAGAAAGAAGGCTGTTGTCCTTATATGACAAGAAGAAAACTCAGCTTTTTAAGCTTGAACAACAAGAACTTCATCGAAGTGTGATTTTTAATGATTATCTAGAAAGACTGAGGGTTGAGTTTGAAAAAACTCCCCACAAGAGCGCTTACTGTGTCTATGCCTGGCCTACCGATGAAAGGCGTGAAAAGGAAAAGTGGGTGCAACCTTTCCTAAGGGCTTTCAAAAAATCTCTGGGAAAGGCTGGGTTTTCAAAGATTGGGCTTGATATTGAGACCAATCGATATGGGAAAAATATCAATAGCTTTATGAAAGGGGCAGAAAGTAGCGACTATGTTCTTCTATTTGGGACAGAGTCGCTTTTTGATAAACATGATAAGGGGATTTCTGCGGTATGTACAGAACTTAACCATATCATTCGTAAACGTGAAAAAGATAATAAGAGCAGCCTTACGCGTGTATTTCCTATTTTACTAAGTGGAGAGCATAGAAAATCTTTTCCTGTTGGCTATGAGAGATTCAGTACCATTAGAGACTGGCGGGAAGGTGGGTATTTAAAGCATTTTCAGGACCTGTTTATTGAGTTGCTGGGGCTTTGTCCAGAAAAATTTAGAGAGAAAATGGAAAAGCTTTGGGAGGAGTCTTCTCAGGCCTACCCTGAGAGAAAAAAGGAGCTCCGCTTGAGGTGGTTTGCTGAAAGAAGAGAAGAGCTAGAAGGGTATCGATGTAATAGAGATTTTATTGGTCTATCCAATTTTTCAATAGAAGGTAGAGATATGCTTCCTACAGTTGAAGATCTTTCTAAACACCTTCAGAGTTACTACAAAAAGCAACGCACATCGGTCTATAAGGTAAGAGATAAAAAAGCCTGGCAAATTTTTTTCCCGATTGAGGGAATTTATACTAACCTTTTCATGATCGATAGCCTTGGGAAGAAGGAGATCCCTGAAAGCTCTCTCCGAGACAAAAGACCGCACACTCATGAACTTCTTTTTGGCCACAAAGAATGCATTCAACCCCAGAAGCTTTTTAATTATTCCAATCTCAAGAATGCTTCCTCAAAAAGAGTTGCGATTACAGGAGCTGCAGGGGCAGGGAAAACAACATTTTGCCAAATGGCTGCGATAGAAGGGACTAATCTATGGCCTGAATTTAATGCCGTTTTTTTTGTTAAATTTCGGCATTTTAAAGAAGTCTCAACACTTGATCCTTATGAGATTTTAGCCAAAGGAGGTGGTTTTGATTTAAGAGAATATAAACATCTTTTAGAAGATTCCATGTTTAGAAACAAAGCTCTCTTGGTTCTTGATGGATATGACGAACTAGCCTCTGAAGAAGAAAATGCTTTTTATGAACTCCAGTCCCTTTTCCCCCATATTCTTGTCACTTCACGTCCAGCAAAAATTGACATGGATTATGTCCGTGAGCTAGAAATTATTGGCTTTGATGAAATGAGCATTCAAACATATATAAACAAGTTTTATCTATCATTAGTTGAAAAGAACGAGCTGACCCATGAAGAGGCTGAGCAAAAAGCTAAAAATCTTCAAAGGGAAATAGACCAAAGACCAAATCTAAAAAGCCTTGTTAAAATTCCACTCAATCTTGCCCTCGCCTGTTCTCTTTTTAGAGAGGATGAGACATTTTTTGACTCTAATCATACACTTTCTGTCACAGGCTTCTATATTGAAGCCGTTAGTTGGTTTTACAAGCGGTATCAGTTGCGCTCTAGAAAATCTAGTTATTTAACTCGAAATATCCGCCAACAAAAAGATCCTCGAAAGGATGATCTGAAGATCAAGCGTTTAGCCGAAGTTTTAGAAGCTATAGCTTGGAAAGCAATGGAAAGTAGTGCTCTTTATCTAGAACAAGATGACATTGAAGATATTATCGAAAAAAAGGGGGGAAGGCTTAATGACCTAACAGATATAGGGATCATTAACATTGAGGACGAAAAAGGAGAATTTATTCACCTAACTTTTCAAGAGTATTTTGCAGCCTCTCATCTGGCTCAGTTTTATCTAAATGGAAACTATAAAGCGGGTCGGGAAATTCTACAGAAAATCAAATTTGATCCTCGCTACACCCTTATGCTAAGAATGACATCTGGGCTCCTTTCGCATACGAAAAAACAAAGGCCATTTCAAGCTTTTTTTGACGATCTATTTTTACCCCCCAAAGATTTAGCTCATGGCTACGAACTTCGCCTTCTTGCTCAGTGCTTCGAGGAATGTTTATATCCACAGAAAATAGATCAATATGAGGGTTTTACAAAAAAAGTTGTGAACTACATGCAATCTACCTTTCCCGAAAAAATCTACTTCTTGTTAAGGCATAATGTAAAGCTTGCGAATCAGCCAATCATTGTAGAAGAGATTTCAAGGCAGCTAAGGAGCCCCAAAAAGCAAATGGGAATACTCGAAGGCTTGACAAGTCTAGCATCAAATGGGCAGCTTTTTCCAGCTGTTGGAAAGGTGGCATTAGAAATGGCTAGAAATACGGGGTTAGATAATGAAACTCGCGCAAAAGCCGCGCTAGCATTAAGAGTAACCAACAAAGAAGATTTTGGCAAGAAGGAGTTAGAGTTTTTAATAAAAACTCTTAAAGAAAAAGAGGTTAATAATGACGTTCAAGTCACGATTAGTTTTGCTTTAGCGGAAATTGTTAATGAGGGAGTTTTTAATGTAGAAGAGGCAATGCAAGGATTGATAGATGTCACTAAAAATAAAGAGGAACAAAACACTGTTTCGTGGTATTCCGGGCTCTGTTTAGGGGTTATTGCTAAGGAAAAGGGGATTCTTGGAAAAAAGGCATGGGAGGCATTGCTGGAAATTGCTCAGGATAGAGAATTTGAGGGCAGTTCTGTAGCTGCTATGTTTGGTTTTAGTGTCTGTGCTAAAGAAAAAAACTTTAAGGATAGTCGAGTGTTAAAGATTTCAGAGCAGATTATCAAGACTAAAGAACTTAATGGGAGTTGTTATTGCCACACTGCTAGAGTTTTAAAAGAAATAGCTAAGACTGGAGGACCCCTTGCAGAAGCAGCAATAAAAATATTGGTAGAAGCAGCAAAAGACAAAGAGCTTGATAGGCACGCTTTAATGTGGACTATTGAGGCTTTAGGAAAAGTTTCCAAGGGAAAAGGTCCTCTAGGCAAGAAGGCAGGAGATGCTTTGGAAGAAATAGCTGTAGGATGTGGTCTTGATGAATGCACTCTGGGTGATGTTAGTCAGGCTTTAGCAGATATTATTAAGGGAGGGCGTGTTCTTGATAATAAGACAGTTAAGGTTTTAAAAAAAGCTGCTCATAATGAGTCTCTTGGCGCATTCGCTAAAGTCAGGGTCGCTTCAACTTTAGCAAAGATTGATAAAGGGCTAGGACCCACTGCTAAAGAAGGGACAGAAGTTTTAGTTGAAATAATATGCAATAAAGAGCTGGATCTTATTATTCTGGAAGTAGCTGTTCAAGCTCTGGGAAAAATTGGTAGAGAAAATGGAGGGATCTCTAAAGAGGGAGCACAAGCATTAGTTGAATTGATTAAAGACAAGGAGAAGGCTGTAACTCTTCGGAGAGAGGCAGCAGCAGCTTTAGGAAGGATAGCAAAAACCATCCTCACCAAGGAAGAAATGCAAGTTGTAGTTGAGCTAGTCAAAAGCGAAAGGGTTGGATTCACAACTGCTGATGGAGTTTACCCATGGTGTGACACGTATATCTTAAAAAAGATTCTAGAAAGTACGGGGGTCAGAGAAGCATTAGAAATGATGTTAGAAATTATTGAAAGCTCAAAATTTAAGTACCCTGATTTTTCGCTTGTTTTTCAGGATATAGAAAAAATAGAATCGCGTGATTTAGCTATGCTTATTAAAGATAATGCTTCTAGCCGTTTAGCACTGAAAGCCTGTTACCTTACTGGAAGAGCGTTTTTTATTAGCGGAGACAAGATTGTAATCAGTGATGGTCGGCAACAGGTTGAGGCAAATGCCAGTAGTATTGATACCAAAAGGCTTGCGTCTGTTCAAGTTGAAAAATCCATTTTGGAAAACAATATTGAAGAATGCCCAAATGGTGTAGAGGAAGCATCACTTAACTAGATCCGGCCCATGTTCCGCAAGTCATGCTGCATCCTCATATATTTTTTGGTATACCGGTCCCATTAAGCTGAGTATGGTTATCCTCACTGCATTGAGGTTTAGTACCATTTCGGCAACCCCTTGATCGGTTGTTTTATAGAGAATATGAACTCCCTCAAAGAGTTGATAAATCCACCTCATCGTGGGTTTCTTTGTTGGCTGGCCTCTCTGG
>NZ_JAAEJV010000068.1 GCF_015356785.1 Candidatus Neptunochlamydia vexilliferae
CCTCTTTTACAAAAAAGAAAAAGAAATTTTCTACTTTTCTAAAGGAGCAAAGGATTCGGATGCTCAAGGGCTTTACCTTATCGATAACCCTAATGACATCTTGGAAATTTACCGTGTTTTAGTCCCCCTTCATAAAGCAATAAAAGCCTTTATCCAAAATCCCCAAACCACCTTTACAAACCTCTCATTATACGATAAAACCCTCGGAACTCTAGACCACTCCGCCAAAGAAAACCTCCAGTATGACAAAGCAGAAGTCTCCTACACTCAAGTCACTGCCCTTAATCCTAACGACACCAAAGCCCTTTTCCATCTAGGACAAATTAAACTAACATTAGGAAAGTTCGATAATGCCCTTACTCATAGCCAAGAAAGCCTTCGTCTCCTTAGGCAAAAACATGGAGATCAACCTCATGAGGATGTTGCTTTAGCGCTAAATGAACTAGGGGCAGCTTATAGAGATTTGGGAGAAACAAAAAAAGCAATCAATTACTACAAAGAGGCCTTAGCAATGAGACGGAAGCTCTATATTAGCCGTGAAACTGCTACTTGCTTAACCAATATAGGCTTAGCCTATCAAGACTTGGGAGAATCACAAAAAGCAATCAATTACTACAAAGAGGCCTTGACATTGAACTACAAATTCTATGGAAAAAAGCCTCAGCCCAATATTGCGACTTGCTTAAGCAATATAGGCTTAGCTTGGCACTATATAGGACAACCACAAAAAGCGGTCGGTTACTTTGCAGAGGCTTTGGCAATGAACCGCAAACTTTATGGCGATAAGCCTCACCCTGAAACTATCACCTGCTTAAGCAATATAGGCGGAGCTTATATAACCTTGAGAAAGCTCAAAGAAGCAATTAACTATCTCAAAGAGGCTTTGGAAATGGGAGACAAACTCTATCTTGGTAAGCCTCATCCCGGTACTACGACTTGCTTAAATAATTTAGGTGAAGTTTATAGGGCCTTAGGAAAGCCAAAACAAGCGATTGATTATATCGAACAAGCTTTAAAAATGGACCAGAAGATCTATAGCGGTAAACCCCACATCAAAATTGCCCTCCGCTTAAACAATCTAGGCTTAGCTTATGTGCCTTTAGGGCAGCCAAAAAAGGCACTTGAATACCACAAAAAGTCTTTAGTAATGGCCTACGCGATCTATGGAGATAAGACTCCCCACCACCATACTGCCATCTTCTTGTGCAACCTAGGCTTAGCCTATGGAGTCTTGGAAAAGACACAAAAAGCCGCTGACCATCTTAGTAGGTCTCATAATATGTTCATGGAGCTTTATGGACCTCAACACCCGCATACTAAATTGGTAACACTTGAACTATCCAAAGTTAATAAGGAGCTCAGCGCACCAATCTTGTCGAGATGCAAGTAAAATGACACTTGGGAGCGGGAGGGGTTTAGTCTCCTACCCTTGAAAAGGCTAGCGAAGAGATTCGATCTCTTCACTTGAAAGTCCAGTCGCTTCAGAAATCTGATTTACTGGAAGGCCCTGTTTAAGCAAAGCTTGGGCGATTTCTCGATCTCTTTCTTGCCGCCCTGCCTTTCTTTCAGAGGATAAGACTGCCAAATGGTCTCTATGCTCATTAACGCTGGCTTCATAGGCCTTTCTTGTAACTGGGTCGGATGAAAGCCTCTCTAGCCTTTCAAGTGCTCTTTGAAAAACGGGGTCTTGTTTTAAGGCGTGTGCTTCTTTTTCCTTTATTAAAGACGCATTTTTAAGGAGGTAAAACCATTTTTCTTTATAGGTCTTGAGTTCTTCTAAAGGTCTATCCTTAAATTTTTTGAGATCAACCAATGTCGCCTTCCATTGGTTAAAAAGATGTTCATTAGAGGAAGAGACTTCGGGCTTAAATCGATAGGTTTCTACCACTTTCTCATTATTCAAAATACCATTTTTTTCTCGTTCACTTCGGTGAAAGTCAATAATTGCTACAATGTGAACCTTGGGAAGGTCTTGCCAGCCTATTAGCTTTTTTTGCTTCTTTTTCTGTTCAGTTTCTGTTGCTTGTTGGTGATAATGGTAATCTATCTGCTCTGTATAATCCTTTCCTAAGTAATAAAGAAGCCTTTTATCAAACCCTTCGTGGTTATAAGTTTGCATTTCAATGATGTATCGCTCCCCTCCCCTGGTTTTTACCGATAGATCCACGAAAGTTGAGGGTCTGCCAACTTCAACCCGCATCTTTCTAGGGTCTAAAAACTCTTCAATCTCAATGAGATCGTCCCCTTCAAACCCTAAGACAGAATTGATAAAGCTTTCTAAAAGTTCTTTACTACTTTTATCGCCAAAAAAATCTTTAAAAACGACATCGACTTTGATATCCAATAAGTCTATCATACTCACAAAACTCCATTGCACGCTATTTTATCATGAAAGAACCAATCTGTATACCCTAACTTTTATCCTCAAGATACTGAACATCCTATAATTTTATTTGTTTTTTTTAGCTATCTGATAAAAAAATGGTTAAGCTTTTTCAAGCCTTTAGAGAAACAAAGCTCGAGAGTTCAACTATGCAAAAACACTCAGAAAAAACTCTTTGCAATAAATCTATTTTTGAGCAATTATTTAACTGTATTTTTTTAAGAACTGTGAGGAAATTATGAGCTCCGGTTACTCATGTAGATCTTTAGATGGAAAGATGGTCTCCTTTTTAACCTCTTAATTATGAAAGGTTTTTTCTTACCCACGTGGCAAGCCACGGGGAAAAAAGCAAGTTCTATGTAACTTTAAACCACCTTGAGTAAGCATTTATAGCTTGGGTTTGCGGCCGTTAAAAGCTTTTCATATTGTTCAAGTGAAATCCTGATCTTTCCTTTCTCGTATTGCGCATATGAGTTAGGAAATTTGGATCCTAGGCGCTTTGCTGTCTCTCTTACAGTCGATTGGCTTTTCTCCCTTTGCCTTATAAGCGAGAGAGCTAGTAAAAGCCTTTTTTTCGAAGAGCTTATACCAATGACTCCTTTTTTATAGACATTCACGCAAACATCAACAGCTTTTGCATCTTTTTTTGTAAAATAATAATCAGTCAACTCTAAAATTAGCTCCTCAAGCATTTTTAGGGTCTCTTCTTTTGTTTCTCCTTGGGTCATAAGATCCAAAGAGGGAACCTCGACTAACCAAGCACCTGTACTTTTCCAGATTTTTCCTTCAAATTCCATACGTTACTTTACCCCTCCCTTGGGTTATTTTCTGCCTTTCTTAAAATTTTTCTTGAAAGAATCTCATTAATTTCAGGATGCCTTGGAACTGGCTCGGCAACCTTTCCATTTGTCCATATATCATGATTGCTCCCATGCCGGTCAAGCCACCACCCACATTTCTTTAATCGCTTTTCGAGAGCTTTCTTCTTCATACCTTGCATTGTACATAAATATATGTACAAAGTCAATAGGTTTTCGAAAAATTAGTAATAAGCAATTGATTATTTATACCTTAGGAACTCTTTGCTGTGGGGTGAGCTCTTCAAGCCTAGCTTATGAACAAGACTCTATTTCAGTCATTACTTTATAAATAGTTGACCTTCCAATACTCAAATGGGCTGCAGAATTGAATTATGTAGAAACACACAGAAAAGGTTCTTTACAATAAATTTATTTTGAGCAATCATTCAACTGTATTTTTTTGAAAACTGTGAGAAAATTATGAGCTCTGATTACTCATGTAGATCTT
Source organism: Candidatus Neptunochlamydia vexilliferae (assembly GCF_015356785.1). Taxonomy (NCBI): domain Bacteria; kingdom Pseudomonadati; phylum Chlamydiota; class Chlamydiia; order Parachlamydiales; family Simkaniaceae; genus Candidatus Neptunichlamydia; species Candidatus Neptunichlamydia vexilliferae. The sequence continues at coordinate 3,692 of NZ_JAAEJV010000068.1, forward strand.
TAGATGGAAAGATGATCTCCTTTAATCTCCAAAGCCAATCTGTCATCGGGCGCTATCAGACAGGCAAAGAAGTATACCCTGTCGATGCTAGCAGCCTAGAAGAGGTATCCAAATATATCTCTAGAGGATATACCCCCACATTAAAGAACAGAAAATTTGTTTGGGTTCAACCTTCAAATAATAACGCATCGACCAGCCAATCAAGCACCAGTAGCTCTTCTAGTGCCGCTTCAACCTCGAGTCATCACTCAAGCTTATCAATACAAGGAGCCACAAAGAGCCCAAAACCTTTCACCCGTTTAGAGATAGGTAGCTATTCTAATAGCACTGAGACCTATAAATTTTTCCAGGTCGATCAAAAAATTGTAGCCAAAATCTATAAAGGTCAAATTTTTATGGGAACTTTTTGTGTAGATAAGGGATACAAAAATATAAAGTCTTTGCCTGCAGATTCTCAAGATAGCCCTAAAAAGATAATCGACTGGCTTCTCAGCCAGGGTTATTTTCCTGAGCTTAGAAATCAATCAGTCATTTTTAAGGTTAAGCTTTGGACAAAAGCTCACCCCAGAAGAGACAGCCCAACTATTGGACTCCGAAGCAAGCGCTCTAACTCCTCCCCATCCATTCGCAGAAAAACAAAGCTATGGGCTAATAGCTCACCGCCCTCATATTTGCAGCAAAAGTTTAAAGGTCAACTCTCTAAGACCTCCTCTTCTCCCTTTCTTAACTACCGTGCTAAAGACTCCTTGTCGAGCTCTTCATCTTCAGATAGAACTGGAAAAATCTATCTTAATTTTGAGGAAGCATTTGAAAAAAAGGACTATAAAAGTCAGGTGCGTTATCTTGAGCAGCTTGGAAACATAAGTCTTAAAAAAAAAGACTTTACAGAAGCTGCTCACCTTTTCAATGGAGCGCTTGCCGTTGCTGAAAAATACCTTAGTAATGCTAAAAACCCCCTGTTGTTGAAGCTTGAAAAAATCGAATTTAACTTATTGAAAGATGCCCCATTCTCTCGTCTCAACCAGTATAAAAAAGGGTCAATTGCAATTGCTAGGGAAAATTTAGTCAAAATAAGACAATCCGTTGCCGATAAGCTCAAAAAAAAGGAGGCGATTCAAGTTATTCAAAGGTATTTAACAGAGGCATATCAAGACATAATCCGATCTTTTTTTAAAGAGGGATTTAAACTTTTTGGCGAGCCTCATAATTCTTTTTCTATCATTGCTCTTGGTTCTATGAGTCGTCAAGAAATGTGCCCTTATTCAGATGCGGAATTTGCCATTTTGTTCGATGAAAATGCTCCCCATATGCGAAACTATTTTCGAAGTATCAGTCGCTTTCTGGAAGTGCGTTTTATCAATCTTGGAGAAACAAAATGGGATGTTATCCGCCCTAAAAGGCAAAAGAATGGTAGCATGCGAGAAGCGATTAGCCTTGTTCCTGGAGGCTTTAGCATGGATATTGGGGGGCTGTCACCAATAGGAAAAAAGGGTGTGTATGAACTCATCGGAACCCCTCAAGAGCTCGGCCTTTTTCAAAGCCCTGGATGGCTTCGGATGCATGATGGAGAAATCATCCTTGTAAATGCAATGGCAACAACAAGTCACATTATGGGGGATAAAGCCCTTACGAAAAAGTACCACGCAGTAGTGAAAAAGTGGTTGGACCAGCCCATACGTCAGTGTTCTAGGGAACAGATAGGTCGCATGGCCTCAAAAACCAAAGCATCAACGACCCAAATTCCCCAATATTTTAACAAAAAGCAGTTTCAAGAAGTCCTTTCAAAGACTAAAGCCCAAACGATAAAAATCAAAGAAGCAACCCCCCAATATTTTACAAAAGAACGCTTGAATGGCGCCCTGTCTAAAACAAAACAAGCAGCACAAAGATTTCGAGAGGTCGCTCCTCAATACCTTAACCGCCAAAAAGCAAAAGAATTTTTTAACAAAACCAAAGAAGCAACTCAGTTGATACGTAAACACACTCCTGAATATATAAATCGAGAAAAAATCAGTTTAGCTTTTAATAAAACCAAAGGGGCTGCCCAATTACTGGGCTACCGGATTTTGTTAAACGATCCAATAAGAACAGAAAGAGCAATAAGCCTTCTCAGAGGACACTTAGAAGAGTTTAAACCTTACCTTGAAGCAGAAAGGATCGATATGCGTGCTTTTAACGTGAAAAAAGATTTCTATCGTCCCGTGCAAATGATTTTAGGAAGTCTCTCTCTTTATCACGGCCTAAAAAGCACTAATAGCTTTGAAAGAATTAAGGAGCTTGAGCAAAGAGAAGTGCTTTCGCAAAGCGGAGGGAAAAAGTTAAGGGAAATTCTAGAACAAATTCTCTGCTTTAGGGTAAGCGCCCACCTTTTCTACAAAAAAGAACAAGAAATCTTATACCGTATTCGAAAAAAAGTGAAAGAAGATCCAAAGAAAAAAAGATTTGTTAAAATGAGTGTCGGTTCAGGTTCTTCCACCACCATAGATAAACACTCTCATATGTTTGGGTCTGAAAGTAAAGAAGAGGAAGTTAGAGGACTTTTCACAATCGATGAAGATCAATCGAAAAAGATCATTGAAATCTATAAAACATTGCTTCCTCTACATCAAATGGCTACCAACTTTAGTCATGGAAATATACAGGCATTTCAAGAAACATCCTTTTATGAAGTTAATGTAGGGGTGGCAAACCGTTCTGCAGAAAACAAACGTCGTTTTGATCAGGCAGAATCCCTTTATACACGTGCAGTAGCACTAAATCCTGACAATCTTGATGCTTTGAGTGACCTCCAAAGAATCAAAATGACTCTAGGAGAAGCTGAAAAAGCTTTAAAATATAGCCAAAACCAACTCCGAGTTTTAGCACATAAGTACTCTAACACTCCCCATATTGAAACTGTTATAGCAAAGAAAAATATTGCACTTGCTTATACTTCCCTTGCAAACTATAACTGTGCTGGCGATGTTGCTCGCAAAGCTCTTAAGGAAATAGATGCTTTACTCAAGGAAGACCTTCCTCGCGACACTACTATTAAAATCCTTAAATTGTATGCTGTCCTTAAAACAGTCGTAGGTATTTCTGTGTCGATTAACTTTGGGATGTATAAGCTAGCAATTAGTGACTTTAACCAAGCTCTTGATGTTTATGGCTCTATTTATGGAAATAGCCCTCAACTAGAGGTTTCTTTTACATTAACCCATGCTGGGGTGGCTCTAAAATGGCTAGGTGACAATGCTCAGGCTCTTAGTTGCTTTCAAAAAGCTTTGCAGATACAGAAAACCATTTTAGGAAACAAACCCACCCCAGAGACTGCAGAACTCCTAAATAAAATTGGGGAGCTCAGTAAGCCTCAAATACAGCTGAAAAATGCTCAAGAGGCATTAAAAGCGTTAAAAATTTTATTTAAAGACAGAGCTCACCCTTTAAAGGCTGAATCTCTTAGTAATATAGGAGCTGCCTGGCAGGAGTTAGGAGATATAGAAAAGGCCTTTTCTTTTCAGCAGGAAGCACTAAAAATCCAACGGATGCTTTTTGGAAAAAATCCTCATATTATTACAGTCAAAATCCTTTCCCAGCTAGGGTTAATTTCAGCACAAAAAAGCAATCCACAACAAGCACTTAAATACCATGAAGAAGCTGATGAGATGCATAATAAGGTTTGTGTAAGCGTTTTGAATAGCCCAGGTCCAAAGTTCATCCGACTAAAAGTTAACCTAGCAAATACCTATTACCAGCTAAAAGAATATAATCGAGCAATCGAAATCCTTGACTCTTTTTGGAAAGGTTTAGAGGATAGAGCAGAGCCTGATATATTAAGAATGGTTATGATTATGGCAAATTCATATCGAAATCTATCAAAATATGAAAAGGCGAGTACTTTTTATGAAAAAGCATTGAAAATAAAAGAAAAGCTATATGGACCTCAGCCACATCCTGACAGTGTAAACGTGCTGTGTGGGTTGAGTACTTTTTATAAAAAAACAGGAGAACTTTTTGAGACTTCTAAGTATGCGAAACAGGCCTATGAAATGCAGCTCAAAATGTGTGGAGCTAATCACCCTAAAACAAAAGAACTGAGGAATACTTTGCTGAAAATCAACAAAAACTTATAAACAGGGGTGCGGTATGTCAAAGCCAAGGAAAATTCCATAGGTATCAATGAGATAAATCAAGATATCCCTATTTTTAGTTGCACTAAACGCTCGTATCCAACACGACCGTCGGTCTAATGTTCATGGAAGGCTTCTAGCTGAATAATTTCTTGGTTTTTTGCGTCTATTGAAATATGAAGATTGATCAAGGTTTTTCAATACAACCAGTTGGAAGTCTTATAGAGAAACAAAGCTGCAGAGTTAAATCTCTCCGGGTCATATTCCCCGCAGCTTGCTGCGAAGGTGCGCTAAGCGGGTCGCCCCGAAAGGAAAATTTCCGTAATGCTCCGTAGCCTGCTACGGAGGTAGGAAATTTTAGGGCCGTACTTTTACTTATGCAAAAATACTTAGAAAAAACTCTTTGCAATAAATTTATTTTTGAGCAATCATTCAACTGTGTTTTTTTGAAAACTGTGAGGAAATTATGAGCTCTGATTACTCATGTAGG
>NZ_JAAEJV010000069.1 GCF_015356785.1 Candidatus Neptunochlamydia vexilliferae
AATGGTGCAGGAGGGGGCGGGTCCGGGGGGCGGACCCGTGGGGTTTCATAGGCCTTCTCTTTTTTCTTAGCTCCCCGCTTTTTCAAAAAGTTGACAAGGGCAACTAAGATAAGGATGAAAAAGGGATAGAGAGCATCAAAGTTACCGTTTTCTTCCACTACCTTTGTCCTCATCGTCGTAGTCAGAAAGGGCGTTCCGCATCTTGGTGTCGGCTTGGACATTTTTCATCTTGTAGTAGTCCAAAATGCCCAGGTTCCCAGAGCGAAAAGCTTCGGCCATTGCTTGGGGAATTTCTGCTTCGGCAAGGACCACTTTGGCTCGGTTTTCCTGCTCTTCGGCAACAGCCATTGCTCGCCGTTCTTCGGCTTTGGCCTGCGCGACTTGCTTATCACAGTCGGCTTGATGAATTTTCAGTTCTGCTCCAATGTTTTTTCCGACGCTGATGTCAGCAATGTCGATTGAAAGAATCTCGAAGGCGGTTTGAGCATCGAGCCCTTTTTCAAGGACAAGCTGGGTGATGAGCTGGGGAGATTCCAAAACATCCGCATGGGTGTCAGAGGCTCCAATCGCATTGACGATTCCCTCCCCGACACGAGCGATGACTGTCTCCTCGGTCGCTCCTCCAACAAGTTGGCGGATATTGGTGCGGACCGTGACCCGAGCACGGCAAAGAAGCTGCACCCCATTTTTTGCAACCGCTGTGATTGACATACTAAGATCGGGGCTAGGACAGTCGATCACCTTTGGGTTGACCGAGGTGCGAACCGCATCTAAGATGTCGCGGCCTGCAAGATCAATTGCCGTTGCTTGGCGCCAATCGAGGGGGATGTTCGCCTTCTCAGCAGCGATCATCGCGCGGACGACTTCTAAAACCCTTCCTCCCGCTAGATAATGGGTCTCTAGATCTGAGACGGTGATGCCTTTCAGTCCCGCCTTGTAGGAGTTAATGCGGGCATTGACGATCACCTGTGGAGGGATTTTCCTCAGGCTCATCCCAATGATGTTAAAAAGGGAAATCGGGGTTCCTGAGACAAAGGCTTGAAACCAGAGTTTGATATATTTTCCTAAGACGATGATAAAAATGAGCCCAACGATCCCAAGTAGGATGATGAGGGCATAAATTCCAAGTGATGTTTCTTCCATTAAAGTCTCCTTACTGTGTAACGGGCTCCTTCGCCTCCTGTGATCCTAACCAATTCTCCCTTTTTAATAAAGCGACTTTCTGAAACGGCTTGGTAACGTTCCCCTTCGACTAAGATGTGACCAGAAGGTCTCAGGCTTGTTAGAGCGGTCCCTTCCTTCCCGATCAGCTCCTTATCATAGGTTGAGGCGAGATAGCCCGACTGCTCTCCTTTGGCAAAAAGGGCTGGCTTTTGCTTCACCTTCCATAGGGCAAATTTGACAGTGGCAACGAGGAGGAGGATCATGAGGATCATGTAAACGAGAGAGAGGGTGGTACTTTTAGCAGCCCACACAAAAAGAAACAGAGAGGTGGCATAGGCAATGCCCCCCAAGATCCCTAAAATTCCTCCGGGAACGAAAAACTCGAGGTAGATGAGAAAAAGACCTGCAAGGCCAATCCCGATAGCAATGATCATTCTTCTCCCTCCTTCACGATGACCTTGCTCCCCTCAATCCGCACCACTTCGATTGCAGCATCCTTTTCTACAAAGCCACCGAGGGTAACCGCATCGAAAAGTTTGCCTCCAATCTCCACTTTTCCGGAGGGGCGCAGGGGTGTAAAGGCGGTTCCATGGGTTCCTTTTTCTGGCATTTCGTCCTTTGGAATCCCGGCAACATACCCTTCTTGTTCCCCTTTAAGGATAAGCTTGGAAAAGCGGAAATAGCGGTGAGAGAAAAAGCGGGCAAGCAAAATGATGACGACAATTGCAACGAGGAGTCCTCCACAAAGCCACGCGAGTCTTTCTACAAATGCCATTCCTACCAACCTAAATGTTTCGGGATCTAACAGATTCAGTTGACCGATCCCTGGTAGCATTAAAGCAAAAAGGGCGATAATCGTCAAGATGATTCCCAGGACCCCGGTGATCCCAAAGCCAGGAATGACAAAGAGTTCCAATGCTAAAAGGATCAGCCCCGCGCATAGAATAATGATCTCGATCCAGTTGTAGGCGTGGCTGGCAAAGCTGGAAAGGAGAATCAGGACTAAACACCCAAGGGCGATCGAGCCGGGAACTCCAAAGCTGGGGGAATTGATCTCGATATAGAGGCCCAAGATGAGCCCCATAAAAAGGAGGGAGGCGATCATGGGGTGGGTTAAGAAGCTAAAGAAGCCGACCCGCCAATCTTGGTACTCAACCATCACCGCATCGGGAATGTGTTTGAGATAGTGCTGCTGGAAAACGAGACTTTTTTTCGCGGGCCACATCCCCTCTTTTTGTTCCTTTTCGGTGATCGGAGGCAAAGGGGTGATCGGAACCTCAAAATCAGAAACTCCAAACTCTTTGAGCTCTTTTCCATTTAAGGTGAGGAGCTTTCCCTTTTCGATAATGATCGTATCGTCGCTTTCCACCTCATCCATGCTCCGGAGCTGCACCACCTGGTGGTCGCGCCACACCAAGATGAGGTCTTTATCGACCATTGCCTCAGCAATGAGAGGATCTCGTCCATAAAAGTTGGCAAGATTGGCAAATTCGGCGCGAAGAGCCGAGCTGACCTTTTCGGAAGCGCTTTCCATCTGCCCCTCTTTCCCCATAATGACCGGCTCGGCCGCTCCCATGAGCGACTTCGGCTGCGTCCCAATAAAGCGGCAGGAGTAAGCAAGCATCGCCCCTGCCGATACCGCCCAGTCGTCGATAAAGGCAATGACGGGGATGTGGTGTTGGATGTCGAGCTTTTGGAGGAGGTCGACGATCTTCAAAGCGGCAAGAACTTCCCCTCCTGGCGTATTCAGGTTAAGGACAACGAAGCGGACCCCTTTTTCGATAAAGTCTTTGAGAGCAAATTTCACATAGATGTAGGTCGATTGATCGATTGCCCTCTCTTTTTCGATCGAGATATAGCCGATAAGGTTTTCCTCGGTGTCGCTATAGGTGATCACCTCTGAGAGGTTGTCTTCTCGAGGAGCCTCCGCATAAGCAGCCGCAAAGGCCTCATCGGAAAGGACCTCATCAACAAGGCCCAGCGACTTCATTTTTTCCACGTTGAGGATGAGAGGATCGAACCCTCCAAGTTGATGGTGAGGGTCGACCATCGCATCGGCTAGGGTCGAGAGGGTTTCGAAGTGTTTTTTTTCCTTGTCGACAAGGGACTGAACAAGGGCCCGCACCTTTTCAGGGGGCTCGGGATGCTTCACCCCATAGGGGATATCGCCCCAAGCGGCAAAGGGAGTCACGATCAGCTCGTCGGCAAGGAAGGGGAGCATCGCAGCGGGCCCCACCGCCTTGCCCTGGATATAAACCGTCACAAAAGGTTTTTCCCGATGGATCTCTTGCGCAAGCGATACCACCTCATCAAAGTCGCCCGACGACGAGTTGATCTGAATGACGAGATTTTGGCATCCACACACCTCTTTTTCCATCGGAACGATCATCTCTTGATCGGCATATCCCTGAATGTTTAGATAGGCCTCATGACCAAAGAGCGAAAAAGTAAAAAGGAGAAATAGTTTTAACCACATAAAAACTCTAGCATTGTGTCTCTTGTCTTCTCTAAATGAGCGTCGGTATGGGCCATCGAAATAAAGGAGGCTTCATAAGGGGAAGGTGACACATAAATCCCCCGCTCCCACATAAAGCGGAAGTACTCCCCAAACCGCTCGTGATCGAGCTTTTCAAACCGCTCTACTTTCTCTGGGCCAAAAAAGAGGGTAAACATCCCTACCGCTTCTTGGAGACATCCGCCTCGCATCGCTTCGCGCACCGGCTTCGTAATGATCTCCCCTTTGCGCTTCAGCTCCTCATAAAAACCGGGGAGGCTTGCCAGCTCAAGAGCAGCAAGACCTGCCTCCATCGCAACGGGGTTGCCAGAGAGCGTTCCTGCTTGAAACACCTTCCCAACAGGAGCTAGCTTTTGCATAATCTCCCGTTTTCCCCCAAAAGCCGCTGCAGGAAATCCTCCCCCCACGATCTTTCCAAAGCAACTTAAGTCTGCAACCTCTTGCGACGCCCCAAACTGCGAGCGAAACCCGCTAATCACCTCATCGAAAATAAGGACTGCGCCCACCCGCTTCGTCTCTTCTCGGAGGACCTCTAAAAACTCTTGGGCCCCTGGAACCACTCCCATATTGCCCGCGATTGGCTCCACGATCACTCCCGCCACTTCATCACTCATCGCTGAGCGAAACGCCTCCACATCGTTGTAGGGAAGGGTAATGGTTTCCCCCATATCGGCATGGCCATGGTAGTTCCCCTCAAACTTGATAAAGAGGGAACGTCCTGTATGTCCCCGTGCAAGGCGGATGGCTGACATCGTCGCTTCGGTTCCCGAGGAGACGAAGCGGACCTGCTCTAAGCCGGCGACCTCTTCAACCATCTTCCGAGCCAGCTTTTCTTCAATCGCTGTAGGGATCCCAAAAGTGCTCCCCCGGGCCACCTGAGCCTGCGCCCGTGAGACGATCTCTGGATGGGCGTGGCCATGAAGGAGGGCTCCCCAGCTCATGCAATAGTCAATAAAAGTATTACCCTCCACATCGGTAATCGTATCCCCTTCCCCCCGCGCAATAATGGGGGGTGTGATCCCTAAACCACAGCAGGCGCGGACGGGCGAATTGACCCCTCCAGGGATCACCTCCTGTGATTTTTCAAATATTTCTTTTGCGCTTAAACACGTTTCTGAGGGCATAAATTTGAGCTTACACTAAAAAGAGATTTTTTAAACAAAAAAAACATTCCACTCATAGTAAACAATTTATGCTCTTCCAACTATTTAAATCGTTTTTATAGGTAGATTGAAAAACCGCTTTTTAATATGATCTTGTTTGCAGGTGGCAATACCCCCCTTTTAAGACGGAAAAATAAATTTGAGAGGTTGATTGTATGGGTTCTTATGGAAATATTGGTTTAAATGCCATGGTTGTAGATGTGGGGATGCGTCGAAATAAGATCGACCAAGCCAAGCATGAGGGAACCGCACAAAAGGTTGAAGGGATTGGAAAAGAGCTTCGAGAAACAATTCTTGTTTTGAAAAGAGAACTCACCGCAATTAAGGGAAGACATCCTGATGGAAACAATGAGGATGGAACCTTCGACATCTCAAAAGAGTCGCTCTGGGATAAAATCCTTGATTTTCAAGATATCCACCATAGTCTCCTGGATGCAACAGGAAAAGAGGGAGAAAAAAAGCCTCGATTTGGGAGAGATGAGTATGAAAAAACAAAGTCCATTAGTAAGACTGATCTAGAACAACTTATTCATGAGATTGAAGATTTAGAGACAGACCGAAAAAATGAACTTCAAATGACTTCACAACAACTTTTTCTAGATGTCAATATGAGCCTATTGATTTTTGATGCGATCAACAAAGCCCTTCAAGCCGGTTCAAGGCATCAAGAAAGAATTGCACAAAATACGAGAGCTCACTAATGAGTGGTATTGAAACTTTTTTCCCCGTTCACTCCAACCCTCTAGAAAAAGAGAAAACGGTCCGCTATTTAAAAAAGGGAGAGGAGGCTAAACAGAAAAAAGCAAAAGAAGGGATAAAAACTGCCTCTTCTGATGCTCCCCTTTTCCCCGACCTTCCGCACCTAGAAAAACTTCCTGAAACCCCCTCTAAAGTCAATTTTGACCGCTCTTCGCTCTTCACCCCTCCAGAAGAAAATGACCCCGTAGCAAAACTTCCAAACACGGGGATGGGGCAACTCATCAAGCTTGTCAGCACTCTTTGTGACCTCCAAATCCTTTCTCAAACGGGGCAATTAAAAACCTTCGAAGCACACCAAGATGGGATCAAAGAACTCCGTAAAAAAGAGCTGACTCTTTTAAAAGAAAACATCTCCACCACAGAGGCATTTGAAGTGTGGGCACATAGAAGACAGTTCCTCAATCATTTTGGAACCGCTCTTACCGTTTTAGGAACCGCAGCTTTTGCGGGATTTAGAGGGGGGAGCAAAGCAGCTCTTCTTTCTCTAGCGGGAGGAGGAGCAACGTTGGCAACAAAGCTTTACACCTACCTTTTTGGAGAGAGCACCACTGCCTCCATTATGGGGCTTGCAGGAAGTATCCTAGGAGGAGCTGCAACCACATGGTGGGGAGGACAAACCGTTGGAAAAGATCAAACAGAAACGGTTGTAACTTCTGCACTTTCTCTTGCCCTTGGGTTTGGAGATTACTACATGCGAGGTAAGTCTACAGAACAACAGCAACAAAAGCTCGAGCTCAGAGCAAAAAATAGTGAGCTTAAATTTAAGAAAGAGATGGCTGAAAAGCTTCTCAAAAAGCTAATCGGGGGCTTCAAAACAAAAGAGGCTGCCGATCTCATCAAAGCAACTTCAAAAGTCGTGGCAAACGACAATGAGATTAAAAGACGAATCGTTGCTGGGAAACAAGGTTAATATTGGAGGAAATCATGACTGATTTAGCTGTTGAACATATTTCTAAGGCTCAAGCCCTCTTAGAAGATGGGAAGGAGACAAAGCTTGCAATCGCTGCTCAAGGAGTCGCAGAGGCCCCTCCCCCTAAAATTGGAGAACTCTCAGAGGCTGACTTAGCCCTTGCTCGCGCTTTAGGAAGAAAAAAACCAAGAAATCCCATGATCACCATTTCTCTGATCATGAATATTGTCCAAAAATCTCTTAAAGACGCCTCTGATGCCCAAAAAAAGGTCAATCGAGAAAAGAAAAAAGAGTGGGAGACCTTTAGCAAAAAACAAGCTGCTAACTTTAGAGAACATAAAGAAGAGATGGAGGGAGGAACTTTCGGAACTCTCATAAAGGGATTAGCTATCGGTACAGGGCAAGCAGAAGGTATCGCCAATTTTGCAATAAATTTCCTCCATAATCAATCAAATTATAATCCGGAGTCTACAACCTATACAGGCATAAATAATAACGCTTTATTAGGCAGATGGCTTGGCGACAATGCAAAGGCTTGGGTCGTTAACTTTCTAAATAATAACGATGGACAATTGACCAAAGATGGAGTTTTAAGTAGTGCAAGAAACTGTGGTCCTACAGCAAGTAGGATGCTTGAAAAATCGCAAGAAGGCAAAATACAAATAGCAAGTCAAGGCTCTCAAATTAAAGAGGCTGAGTACCAGCAAATCACAGGAGCTTTAGGCTCTGAGTTTGGTAATGATACCCAACAACAAAGCTCAGATAAAGCCGCTATTGACAATGCAAGAGACACTGCAAGGCAGCTATATAGAACACAAGCTGAGCAGTTCATGGGCAGATAGTCCCTTTACACCATTACCCCACATTGACTAAGCTCCAAACTATAGTTTGGAGCTTTTTTTATGCGTATTGTGTTGATCGGAGTCTCAGGATGTGGGAAGACAGCGGTTGGCAAAGCCCTTGCCACAAAGCTTGGGATCCCCTTCTATGATGGAGACCTCTTCCACCCTGAAGCCAATAAGGAAAAGATGGCCCACGGGATCCCCTTGACCGATGAAGACCGCCGCCCTTTTTTAGAGGCTTTGGCAAAGCTTCTAAAAGAGGAGTCTTCCCTTGTTCTTGCCTGCTCGGCCCTCAAGGAATCGTACCGGAAAGCCCTTAGGGTCGCCCCAGACATCTGCTTTATCTACCTCAAGGGAAGTCCTGAGCTCATTCGGAAACGGCTCGAAGCGCGCAAAGGACACTTCTTCGATCCGAAGCTTTTAGATAGCCAATTTGAAGCGCTTAAAGAACCGACCGATGCTATTGTTGTTGATGCCTCCCCCCCCCCCGTTGAAGAGGTAGTTGATCAGATCTTAAAAAATATTTGACAAAAATATTCATTTCAGTCCAAAATTAAGGTGATTATATTTGCAATACATCCCCAGAGGTGAATTATGGCAGCCAGTTCAAATATACTAGGAACCAATATGCTAGCGGGTTCAGCCCCAGGCATTAATTCTGAGGCAATGTGCTCATTTCTTAAAGCTTTGGATGAAGAGGAAATAAGAGCACTTTCGTCAGACAGTTGGAAGCTTATACAGGATCAAGTTGTGGCTATAATGATCCTTCCTTCAGCATTAGTAACCTGTGGAACAGTTATGTTTCTAGCCGAATCAATGAAAAACCAGCAATTCCCGCTAAAATTTTAAGCCCTTGATTGTGATTAATTTGCAGTTTTTATAAAATTTTGTTTTCGCAAACTATTAAAAGGTAAGGGCAGAAAG
>NZ_JAAEJV010000070.1 GCF_015356785.1 Candidatus Neptunochlamydia vexilliferae
CTAAGAATCCACCTGTTGAAGAAACCGTTAAAAAGCATATTTTTGCAGTTAAAGAAACCCTGACCGATGAGCTTCCCAATGAAGCAATGAATATCCCCCTTGCAGAAGAAGGAGCCTTTTGGCAAGAGGCTGTTGATAGGACAAAGAATACGGTTTCTTGGATCGCCCATGATGCAATAGAAGAAACAGGAAAATTAATAGGAGCTCCAGAGGAGAGCACCTACAATTGTCATGAAAAGATTGATGGAATAATGGGAACAGATTTTTCCTCGCAATTCAACCCCGAAGTCTTAGCAAAGCAGCCCGATATCATTAGAGGAGAGGTTCCTATCCCTGTTGGGGGCATTGTTGGCTCCTCTGGAAGAGTGGCAGCAGCAGCAAGAACAGCAGGGATTATTGGAGGAGCAGCTGTTGTAGGAAGTGCATTGACACAGCCGGCTCCTGGAGCCCCCCAAGGCATAAGTGATAGAAGCATTGACCCACGACTACCATCTCACCCTGATGAACTGTTAAAAGATCCTAGCTGGGTGGAAATCACTCACCCAAAAGCAGTACAAAAAGGGCATCGAAACTTTAAAAATAGTCAAACAGGAGAGATACTTCGGTTTGATCAAGCTAAACCAGAAAAGTCAGGGCATAGAGGAAAAGACCATTGGCATCGGACAAATCCCAATTCGACAGGTGACCATGACTTGTTCTTAGATGCCCAGGGTGATCCTGTTCCTAAGAATAGTGAAGCTTCCCATTTATACTCACCCCAGTAAAAAAGAGGCTATATTGGATATTACTAACTATACAGCATATTTTCATGATGGAAATCTTATAGATATAGAGCATCAAGGGAAGAATATTTATCTTTTTCTTGAAAGTGCGCAGCTCCCTATAAGTGGGGTTAGCCATATGTCTAAATCGAAAACATTACTAGGAAAATTATGCCTTATAAAGGTTCAAAAAGTTATTGAAAATGACGAGCCGTATGTTGGGCTTTTAAATAAAAAACACGACAGCGGTGAAATTCTTGACTTGGAGCTAGAAGGTAATAAGGTGCTTTTGCTTGTTGAGTGGACTGATTACCCCCCAAAGCCTCGTGTTTATGACGTTTCTGAAATCATTATTGAATCTGAAAAAGTTTATTGGGAGCCACTAAAGGACCTTTAAAACGCGGTCCTAAAATTTCTTATCTCCGTAGCATTACGGAAATTTTCCCTTCGGGACGACCCGCTAACGCACCTTCGCAGCAAGCTAACGGCCTCGAGTGAATAAACCTGGAGAGGTGGTGTATGAAGCTGAAGAGGAGCCGATAGCTAAGAATGCACCTGTTGAAGAAACCGTTAAAAAGCATATTTTTGCAGTTAAAGAAACCCTGACCGATGAGCTTCCCAATGAAGCAATGAATATCCCCCCCCCCCACAGAAGAAGTGTAGGGCCACCAATTTTGTAAACACAAAATTGGCGGCCCTACATATTTCCTAACACTCCCTCCGTGGACAAAATTTTAGTAGCTTAAAAATGGTTAGGGGGTTCTTCCGGGAGCCGCTGGGCTCAAATGTAGAACATTGACGTTTATTGCCTATACGTTTAAAATTTTTTCAAACAACAACCAACAGGCCTAAGCTATGGCATCTTCTTCGAACCAAAATAACTATAGACTTATTCCTTACACAGGGAATATTCAACATGTTGATCTTGAACAATCTGAAAGAAGCACAGTTGCTCTTTTTATAGATAAGCGGCTCATTCAAGAGATTAGAGCTCGAGAAAGTCGCCCTCACCTAATTAGTCGAAGGATTCTTCAAGCAATAAGTGTCGTTGCTGGGTATGGTGGCAGAATTCCTTTCATAGAGCTAAACCTAAAGCTTGGTGGAAGCAGCAAACTTTATGGGGGCTTGCTTACCTATGGCACCTGCGCTTCTTTTGGATCTCTTGTATCCTACATCCTTCTTGAAATTGTCGATGCTCAGATGAAGCCTAAGACTCGAGAAGAACACACCTTAACAGAATCACGAATAGGTCCCATAACTAACAAGGTTTTCCTTGCTGTCTCCTCAATCCTAGGATTCGCAGTTCAAGTCCCTTTTGCTTTCATTGCCTATAAGTATAATCCAGCTTCCACACTTAATCCAGATGGAGTCGTAATGCCTATTATTGTTCTTGCAGTCGACTCATGGATATCCGTCTATTCTGGATATATGGGACTGAGAATTTTAAGAGAGCATCAATCCCTCACAATGTATGAAAAACACCTTTCTACAGTAAGGGAAAAAATGTATGGCCTTATTGAAGATAACCGAAAGCTTCTTTCCCTTGTTGGAGAAGAGACTAGAACTAATTTCATTGCATCCTACGAAGAAATCAAACGGATTGATGAGGCTACCGATAGAGTTCAAGCATTTTATGCACTATTTACACATAGAATATCAGATCAGACACTCCATCCTTCCCAGCATGCAAAATATGTAGAACATACTGTAAGAGCTTATGGGTATATTTGTTCACTATGTAACATTACTACCCTTGGTTACATTGCATGGCTTGGAACAGATGAACTTACTGATGGAGCCATCTCTGTAGATATTATAATAACAGCACTTTATGTTGGAGCCGCTCTCTACTTAAACCTGACTGCTATTCCAGAAACAGCTGTCGTACTCTATAACCTTTTTAAAAGCCTATTTTGCTTTGAGTATCAGCCCACTCTTTCCGATCGACTAACCCCAAAGCTATCGTTTTGCCTTAAAAGCTTAACATTAGCAACAGCTGCCTTATCCTATGGACCTGCAGTAGAGCTTAGTAAAGACTATTATGGGTTTAACGAAGGTGCAGAGATTTTCATGGAAATCACCCTTTCATGTGCAACAACCTTTTTAGTTTCAATGGCGATGCTCTCCATTACAGATCAGATTCTAGAGTTCAAAATTGAAAAATTAGGAAGTGATGAAGAGCAAGCAATCATGAAAATCCATAAAAAAATGAAGCATTTTGCTTCAGTCCTTGCCTCTAGCCCTCTTATTGAGATAGCCCATTTTCTCAAAGTTCTTCCCCAAGAGGCTGTAAACCAACTTATTGAAGATACTGGTATTACACTATCAAACTTAAGTGACTACATCGGATCAAATAACAATGCAGGCTCTTCTACAACAGAGCGAACCTCTCTTCTCTTAACCGGATCAAGTTCAGATGATTAAACAAAAAAAATATTGAACAAAGCGAATATTCTTGACTTAGCTATGGAAATTAGGGATACTCCGACGCCCATAAGACAAACAATTTTTAAAAGGTAGGGTATATGGAAAACTTTGAAAAGAGTTCAGATCCTTCTCCCTTAAATATCAAGGAAATGCAGGAGTATTCCCGTCGATTTATCGAGGATAGGGACTGGACAGAGTTCCATACTCCCAAGAATATCGCAATGGGCATTTCGGTTGAAGCTGCCGAACTCTTAGAAATCTTCCAATGGCTCACCCCCGAGCAATCCTTTCAAATAAAATCTAACTCAGGCGAGTTACAGCGAGTTTCTGATGAGGTCGGTGATATTCTTCATCTACTCATTAGGCTCTCTTCTTTGTTAAATATTGATCTAAAACAAGCTTTCTGGGAAAAAATCAAAAAAACTGAAAAAAAATACCCAATCAGTCTATCAAAAGGGAAAACTGCAAAGTACTCAAGGTTATCGCATGACTAGACTTCTTGATTGCCCTAAAGAGCATTTTCTTAAGGTAAGCAAAGAACTCCCCTCTTTCAAACGAGTAAAGCATTACTTCAAAACTCTGATTCAAGCTATCTATGGCAATCAAGATAAAGCAATAAAAAAGATTGCAGCAGGAAAAGACAGAGCCTGTGAACTCTTTGAGTCTGAAGAAGGTCATGATGTTGGTCTTATTGTCTTTAAAACCCATCTTACCAAAGAGTTCTCTCCTCTTGGATTTGAAGACTCTTTTGAGATAAAAACCCTATTTGTTATCGATCCCAAGAAAAATGCGGGTAAAAAAATTGCCACACATCTACTCAATCGACTCGCAAAGCACGCTACCGAGCTAAAAGCCAAAAACGTGTTTGTGAGTGTTTCGACCATAAAGCCTGAGTCCCTTGCGTTCTTTCTCAATCATGGATTTCGAACCAAAAAAATCAAAAAAAATGCCTATATCACAGGATCCAACGAATATTATTTATTCCACAATTCTCCAGAAAAACTTCTTGCAAGAACAACCTTAGTCCTTTTAGCTCCCAAAAAGCAATTCTCTAAACTTTATCTAGATGAAGAATCTCATCCACAACTCGAGTTTAGCACCATAGAGTGGAAAGCTCTAAGCCTTTACTTAGCAGGAAAAAACCTCAACATGGTTATTAATGGATTGGAAGACTACTTTGGAACCACGGCTTCAACCTCAATGGTCCACAAAGTCCTTTCAAAGCTAAAGCAATCAAATTTAAAGTGGCATGCTCCAAAACTAGTCTCAACATACACCATTATATTCATCAATACTCTATATAGAGATGAAGACAAAACCGAAGCTATTGGAGAGTTAATCATTGGTCTAACACCAAGCGGAAAAAGGCATGTGCTCGGATGTACTCCACCTGGGCCTCTTCCTCAAAGTTATTGGATTGGAATATTTTCAGAGCTAAAAGCAAGAGGGCTGAAAAAAGTAGACATTATTTCCTTTCAAAAGCACCAACATCTCCCCCTTTCTCTGAATAAGTTTTACAAAAATATGAAAATTATAAACACAGACAGCCTTAAGGCGTGGTTTATCGATAATCTTTCTCCCCAAAATATTGGTCAACAGCTCCTCGAAGAAGCACTTGAGATTCAGGCCAATACAATTCTAATTGAAGAGCAAGCAGAAATCAGAGCCTAGCCTACTTCTCAATCGCTTCTACACTTATATAATGGATACCAATTGCAAGCGTTCCATAAATCTTTTCTCCCTCAGAGTATCCAGGAAAGCTCCGATAGATCTCATCTCCCTTAGTTACCATTTCAATAGAGCTGTTACTGTTAGGGTCTATCTGAGGAAGCATGTTAAGAACGCCACATGAGACAAGCATTTTCGTGAAATCAGGGTATCGGGCAACGCTTGTTATGGAACAGATAGCTATCCGTTTATTGTTATCAGCAAAAATAACATGATCACCCTGCTGCATATCCTTAAAAGTGGGAAGGTTCAACCGCCCCTCAAAGATTTTCTTTCCATTAATAATATCGTTAAGGTACTGAGGTTGAACATTCAAATAATATACAGAACCTTCGTTCGTGGTTTCGACTCTAACAGACTTATGAAAAGCATCAGAACTAGGGACAGGATCGGAGGAAGGGCTACCAAAAGCAAACCCACAAGTGAATAAAAATATAGAACTAAGGTAAGAAAATTTTTTCATTGTGTAAATTCCCTGTTTAAATCTAGCGAGATCTTAATATAATCAGACTTTTTCCTCAAGAGAAGCTTTTGCATCCAAAATAAATTTTGCACAGGCCTAAAATTTCCTATCCCTGTGGCAAGCCACAGGGGATTTCGGAAATTTTCCCTTCGGGACGGCTGTGCCTCTGGTACACCTCGTGCAAAACCTCCCCTCGTGGCAAGCCACGGGGAAATAAGCTAGTTATTCAAAAAGCATTGGTTCTAACGAGAGATATCAGCAGCTATTTTATTCAGAGATTCTTCTTGAACAAGTTTTTTAAAAGTACTTAAAAAATTATCAAAATCACAGTACTTGTCTAGCAAAGTATCAGCATACTCAAGGTCATAGTCATTCCAATTGTGAATAGGTGCTTCATTATGCTGAATCTGGGCCTCCATTTTGTCTAAAGCCAACACAAATCTTGCTTCATAACTTGATTGCTCCTCAAATTCGCTCCAAAGGTCAATAATTTCTTTTCCAACGTCTGCTGGCAATTCTCCAATAAGACTTTTCATGGCAGCATATTCTTTTTCATGCTTTTCTTGAGCCATAACTTGATTACCTTCATATAAGAAGTAAGGCGAATCCCCTGTAATAATTTCAGCTAAGTCATGGATAAGAGCCATTTTAATCGTCTTTTCTAAACCTATTTTCTTATCAAGGTATGGAGATAGTAAGATAACCATTAAGCCTACTCTCCAACAGTGATCAGCAACACTTTCATTAGTATCTTCTGAAGTATGCCCGTTCCTATGCTCTATCTTCAGTTTTTCTGCAAGATGCACAAATGATAGTATTTTTTTTAAAAAAAGCCTATCTTCCTTTACCATATTGCCAATATGATAAGGATTTCCCTAAAACTTTTCTACAGAAAATTAAAAAGGCCCTTTTGATCTTGCTCTCATTAATAGATAAACTATTAAAAATAAAACACCTACATTACTTCATCCAATAATAAAATATAAGTCCAATCAAGCTACAAATGAGCATGGCAATAAAAATAATTCTATTAGAGATTGATCTTTCTTCAAAAAACTCCCATAAATACCACATAGAAATAACCACAAAAATATGAAGAGAAGACACAGTTAACATGTTAATAAATTTCACTAATGAGGAAACACTCCTTCTTGTAGAGAAGGCTACCAGTATCACAGCGATAAAAAAAAGAGTCGAAATTATTACCCTTTCCTTCCCCTTAGAACATTTCTCAGATTCTCTAATGCTTAACTCCTTTTGCCATTAATTGCATTATTTGCTAAAAAAAAATTATAATCAAGAGAAAGCATCAGGACCATATTCGGAAAATTCTTGAAATCTAAAATACACATAATTCGTTTCTTTCATACAAAAACCCCTCTTCTCTGTATTTTTGCAGGAGAAACAGCTAAGCTAGCCTTTTTTTTCGAGTTAGCTAAAGCACCCAAAACAGCCAATTTACTCGAAAGTATGATCATGGTTTTATCTCTGTTTTGTGTGCCCGCTATAGGCCTCTTATCAGACAAGCATTGCAGAAAAAAAACCCTTGTTAGCGTCATGGTCGTCGGCTTTTTAGCACTAGTTGCCTTAATATCAGAGGGTTTTATTGCTTCTTTTTTGCAAGGAATTGTTGGATCAGCGGTTGTGCCTATAGCTAGAGCTATGTACCTCGATATCCAGGCTGATCCCAAGAAAAATTGGAAAATTAGCATGGCTGCAGTTGAAACTGTAATTATACAGGCTGCAGCATGGAGTTTTTCGGCCTTATACATCGAAAGCAATTTTACTCATATCTCAATGCTTCTCTTTTTAATCGGGATATTTTTTCTTATTCCTTTAAAAGACAAAAAGGATGCTGATCAAAAGCATATCAAGCATGAAATATCTTCTGTAAGAAAGCGGTATTTAGAAGGCTACGCATGGCAAGTACTTATTGCTTTTTTTCTCTATGATTGTGCTTTCCAACTGCCTAACTATTACTCTGAGGCATTTTTTACACATATATTATTTAGTAAGATATTAGCACTAGTTGGATCAGGAATCCTTATTGGCTCTTCAATAATATGGATACTAATTGCAATTTATCATACTAAACTTGCATCCATTAGCAGGGCTCGAAATTGTATTTACAAGGGGCTAATCGTAACTTCTGTGGGTATGTTTTTAGTTTACTTTTTACCTTTTTTTGAAGCCGGCTTTCTTCATTCTGTAGAAGTCAATGAAATGACCTTTTTTTATTTCTGCTGTATAAGTGGTATGCTCCTTGCTCTTGTCTTTGTGTATTTTGGAAACATGGTAAGAGTCCACGAGCGGGGGCTGCTGTTTTCTATATTAGAAGAAGTAGAAACCCTTGCCGAATCGGTTGTTCCTCTTTTCATTTTTTATCTTCCAGCTGTTTTAACAAATACCCCATTTATCATAATAATTGGACTAGGCTTCTTATGTTTATTTAAAATACCAAAAAGACGAAAACTTTTTAACAAAAGTTTAAATTTTTAAGTATGAGCATCACAACTATTGACATTATTCCTGGCGTGTCAGGAATGCATATAAGCTCCTCCCTGTGCACGATTCCGTTTTTCTTCCAAATAAACCTTAACAAAACGCATTTGTTAGCCAGCTGTCTATA
>NZ_JAAEJV010000071.1 GCF_015356785.1 Candidatus Neptunochlamydia vexilliferae
AGCCAGTGCATCTTCTACCAGAATAACAGGCAAGTGGGGGTGCTCTTTTCTAAAGTCTAAAAGAAACCTCTCACTTGCATTCCTTTCACAGTCATTTTTCGACGAGCCATCTTCTTTCATAATTGGCTCAGGGCAAAGAGGAATCACTTCTTTTTTGTCTGGATGAGCAATAACTGAACCTAAAAACTGATGGTAGTATGTTACAGATCCATTTTTATGGTTTTTCGTACAGCAATTGTCACAGTGTATTTTTGAGGAGGAGAAGTAGCCTGTGCCGTCATTGAGCATAAGAAGCTTACCATTAAGAAATTTATACTTTTCTAAAACTTTACCCCTTTGTAATTTTGCAAAGATAGACTTGAATGGTGATCGCAAATCTCTAGGATTGATGTCATCTAATCGCTCTCTCATGTACGTATCACAAGGAACTCGACTGACCTTAAACAAGTTTTTAATATTTGCCTTTATTGGCTTTTCTTCTTTTTGAGAGTCAAACTGCAATAATGAAGGAAATTTTAGTTTAAACATTGCCAACGCAGACATACAACAATCTGCAATGCTAATTTCCCTTGCTTTCCCCTGATTTCCCACTAAAGGTTCTGCAATTTTCTTGAATTGGTCTTTTGCATTTGCAAGCAACCCTTTCGCCGAAAGGGTGCTCTTTTCTATAAGTCTTCTACTCACTTTCTGCCCTTACCTTTTAATAGTTTGCGAAAACAAAATTTTATAAAAACTGCAAATTAATCACAATCAAGGGCTTAAAATTTTAGCGGGAATTGCTGGTTTGGTGATGTCTTGAACCTCTCTTCAGAAGCTCCGCAAAGGTCTTATCAAGCCATTGGAGGCTCGGAAATTCTTGATGGATCTTTCCATTGATTTCGATGGTTGGTAACTCTGCAGGAACGGTGGGCTGTTTAAGATAGGTGAAGGCTTTTTGGAAAGCCTGACTTTTCTCAAGAAAAGAGAGATCGTGTAAGAGAGGCTGAGGTTTTCCCAAAGCGTCCATGTATTCCTGCATTTTAAAGCATCCTTTTCGGAAAGAGGCTCGTGGGTGATGAGCAAGGGTTTCGATAAGGACTTGTTTTCCCTGAGAAGAGAGCTTTTCGAAGCAGACCATTGCTTGGAGGGTCAGAAGGTCTGCAGGGTCGGGGTGGAAGGTCCAGTATACTTTTCCTTTATCGATATATCTTGCTTGAATGGAGGGGAAGTCTCGTCGGATGAAGGTGAGACATTTAGGGCAAGAGAGGGAAAAGTACTCTGTCACGTGGAGGGGAGCATGAGGATCTCCATAAGAGATCGTATAGATCGAGGAGAGCTTTTCGAAACTCACGGAAGGTCTGAATGGGACCTCTTGAGCATGGAGCACTTTTTGGGAGATGAGGAGACTAAAGGCTGGAACGACCCCAAAAAAGAGTTTACAGATTTTTTGTCTAACCATGTTTCTTCTCCTTAGCTAGGGAGCGCTCGATTTCTAGCTTTTTTCGAAGGTTGTTCTCTCCTATCTTCACGCCATGGGTGAAGATGAGATCGATAACCCTTCCTGCAGCGACTTGTATTGAGGGTTGGAGCTGTTCGGCTCTTTTGATGTAGTAGTCTGCGAGTTTGTTAAGGGCTGTGTTGGCCCCTTGCATACCCGCATTTCTAAAGGTATCGACGTCGAGGATGGTTTGGCTATCTCCTACTTTCGAGAGCTTTTCGATGGTTTGGTTGTTGAGGGTGGCTTGTACCCCCTGCCCTATTCCTTGGAGGAAGGAGGCAAAGGCGGCTCTTGTAATGATGGAACCGGAGCGATCAACAACGATCCCTCTGACTCCTTCTCGTCCATCTTCTCCGGAGACGTAGGCGCTCACTTCTGTTTCTACAAAGTCTCCATTGGGCTCAACGAGGGTCATCCGGTCAGCGCGGACGTAGACGCGTTCGTTAGCGAGATCTCCATAGGCACTGGCTAGGATGACACTGTCCTTAAGAGCGACACGAACTTTGCGAGGAAGTTGTCCATTTTCTAGAGGACGAATGAGCATTTTTGCGGGTCCTTTGGGCTGTTGGACTCCGACACTGCAGTCAGCGGCGGAGACCAGGATGCAGCGAACGACCGTTCCCGCGGGGATGTAGGCGCTGACGTGAGGGGTTTCTTCGTCTTGGAATTCTTCTAATGAGGCGATTTTTATGGGGAGGTTGCAGTCTAGGGGGGAAGGGTTGTTTTCTTTTAGGTCTTTTTTGAGGGTGACTTTAAGGTCTTCGAGCTCTTCTTTGAGGAAAGAGACATTTTCTGAAGCGATTTGGGAGGATTTTTGTGTGACTTCTTGCAGGGTCTCTTTAAGTTCTTCTTGACTGGATACAAGAGAGGTTAAGATGTTCTCAAACTCGTCTTGCTTCCATTCAATCTGTGAAAGTCGGAAGTTTTTGGGTTCGAGACTATGAGAGGCGGTCTCTGGAGGAGAGGAATAAAAAGGTTCGGGAGGCTTAGAACCTTTTGAGTTTCCGCTAAATAGGGTAAAGGCTCCCCATAAGACTCCGATGATTCCGACGCAGATGAGGAGGTAGACCTTTTTCTGGGTTTTTAGGGTTTTTTGGTGAGGTGACTGAAGCTTTTCTTCTTTGGGCATACTAAAACTCCTTTTTCTTGGAGACAATGGCGAGTGTTTTCTCTTCGGGTTCTAAGTGAGTTTTTGAAACGAAGACCCAAAGGTCGTTGTCTCGCTTTAGAGCAGGAGGTTTTAGGGTCTCGAGCCTTTTAGAGTGGTTTTGGATTTCAAGAACTAGGATCTCTTCAAAAGGTCCTTCTAAGGTTCGGAGCATTTTTGCTGTAAAGGGGTTTTGTATGGGAATGCTTTGTTCTTGGGTGGGACGCACTCCGTATCCTTGAGGGATATTTCCCCAAAGGAGATCGTTTAAAAAGGAGATGGTGAGGGAGTGGTAGTCTGACAAGAGGGTTTCTTGAGGGGATGGGGAGGTTTCTTTTTCTTGGAGGACGATGACTTCTCCTGCTTTGGGCTCTGCAAAGACTTGGAAAGTTTGAGCCTCTCCTGAAAGGGTCATGATGGTGACGCTGGTGGGACATTTTTGGATCTCTTTTAGGGGGCTTAAGAAAGCTTGTCCTGTCTTTTTATGGAGGAAGCTTTGGAGGGTGTTTTCATCAAAGATGACGTCGGTAATAACGTCTCCTTCTACCATGATCCGGTTGGGAGAAGTGGAGGAAAGGGTCACTTCTATGGAAGATTTGGGGTCTAGGGTCTCTTCGACAAGGGCGCTGAGCATGGTGGTGCTTCCAATTGCTAAAAGAAAGAGTGTTTTTAGAAGGGGTTTCATAGTTTCTCCTGGGTCACGGTGGTGAGATAAAGTCTACCCTCCTCGCAGCGGAAGGAGAGGGTATATTTGAGTTTTTGAGAGTGAAGGAGGGTCTCCTTACTCTCTGGTTTTTCAATGTAGGTCTTTTGGATCCCTTCAATGACAAACGTGAGGTTTCTATCGGAGGCGTAGGAACGTATGGGCTTGAAAACGAAGGTGGCTTGGTCTTGAGTGAGGGTTTCTTTTTCTTTTAAAAGGGCTTTTTTTAGGGTGACATAGGCACTTGGGTGGGCATGGCAAAGGATTTGCTGATTTTTCCAAGAGATGTCGGAGGGGGTTCTTGTAAGTAGAAGGTCTGAAAGGTAGGTGCCGATGACGTTGAGGTACTCTTTGGAGGTACGGCTTTTTTCGACCCAAAAGGAGGGACCTGTGGTGGGGATAATGACGACGCGCTCCTCTTTATTTTGGATGGCAAAGCTTAACTTGATCACAGCAAGGCTTAGGGCGATGATGCAAAGAGCTAAGACATTGCGTTGGGAGGCAAGGGTTTTGAGCTTTTTTTGAAAGGTCTTGGTTTCCATCGTCTACCGAAGATAAAAGCGTTTATGGGAGGGGGGAAGGGCGACTTTAAACATCCGGTTGAAAACGGTTGTTGGCAAGTGCCAGTAGATAAGGCCGATGAGATAGTACTTTGGAAGGGCTCGAGCGACTTTTCTTCTCATCATAAAAAGGGAGCCTCCAATCAAGGCAAAAAGGATGAACTTTTTCAAGCAAATCCCCATATAGAGGGGGATAGCAAGACTCAAAAGGTCTGTAAGGGCCATCCCCATCAACATTTTCGGATTATCTAGGTATTTATAAAACCGTTTTTTCATCAGTGTTTAGATTGCTCGTTGTGGGTTTTGTTTTTGAAGATTTTTGTCCCTAAAACGGTGTCGATCACATCGGAGAAGTTTCCAAGGATGATTCCTATGAGAAGGGCGATCCCCACTCCTTTCCAGCTCCCTTTATACAGGGCCCAAACGCCGCTGCCTAAGATCACAGCCATAAAGATCCAAAAGAGTCCTGATCGATTGGAGACAATTGATTCGACTTGGACCTTGGTCTCCCCGAAGGCGGAGTTGATATCGCAAAACCCTAAAGAAGGAAGAAGAGTGAGGGTTAAGAAAAATAGTCCCAAGATAGACGTGGGGTGCCTTTTAATAAAGCGGATGAAGTTATGGGCTCCGTTTTTAAAATGTTTTGTCATTTCCATAATGAAATCCTCTTGTTATGCGTTTAGCTCCCCTATCGACTGAGGAGATGGTTGTGTTTTTCAATTAACGTTTGAAGCTCGCCATAGCGACGCATTTTTCTTGCATGGTCGTCCAAAATGAAGGCGATCGTTTTTTTGGTTTGTTTGGCTGTTTTCTTGGCCTGGGTGACATCTTTGCTGGTTTCAAGCTCAAATTTTAATAGAGCTAAAAGAGCCATGGCTCGTTTGTTGGGATCGGAGATCGTCCAGATCTCTTTGGTCACTTGCTTGACGCTTTTGAGTGCTTGCGACTTTTGTGTGGGATATTTTGCTGCTGCGATTTCGAGGTTAGCGATACACCTCCAGTGGAGAGCATAGAGATTATCTCGATGCTTTTCTGCTTCTGGGATGTTTCGAATAAGGAGAGCCTTGCGCACTCTTTTGATCCGAAAATTTTCGTCATGCTGGGTTTGAACGTCGGTTTTAAGGGCATCGGCTGCATATGCGACTTTTTCCCCGATCGTTGCACATCCAGAAAGGAGTGTGATGGAAAGAGGCACGACAACTAAAATGGTTTTGGGAAAAGCCGTCATTTTGTTCAAAATCCCCTTCACACTATTTCCTGAGCGCGATTTTGAAAAAATGGATGTTTTCTTTATCTTTAGTTTAAAGTAATTTTTTGCAATCATTTTATCCTCAATGATTTATACTTTTAAAGTTCTTTGATAATTCTGACTGACAATTTATGGCAACACTAAAATATCTCTTTTATAAACAAGGTAAAACCATCTGTTGCCATAATTTGTCATCTTTATTCATTAGCGTACTTTTTTAATGCATTCTTTGATTCCCACTTTGAAGATTTCAAAGAGTTTTTTCTGATCAAACCACTCAACTCTGTTGAAGCTGACTGGACATAGAGCTGTCGTTTCAACCAAAGCATCATCGCTAGAAATCCTACGGATCTGAATACTGAAGGCTAGCTGAACGATTCCGCAGACTTTTTTGGTTGTAATATCCCAGTCCATACAATGGACTCCCTGCGTGTAGATAGAAACCACCAAACGAAGGTCTCTTCTAGCTAGACGGGTTCTTAGCTCTCCAATGGAGTCGATTTCATCGAGTTGGGCCTGAAGGTCGGCAATATCTTCTTGAAAGGTCATAGTTTTCTCCTATATTCTTAGTTTAAAAGGGTTAGAGGCTTGCTACTTAAGCAAGCACTGAATGGATGTAAAAAAAGTAGAAAGGGTAAAGCTCTCCCCTCTCACAAAGAATGAAGGGGGCTTAGGGGAAGAATCCCGCTTAGAAAACTCCCCTGCTGCCTTAAAAGAGGCTCCTATTTCCAAAAGGTGGATAAGATCGACCTGGGGATCTTCTGGAGAGAGGTCTTCTAGCGCTCTTAGGAAAATCTGTGGAGCTCCTTCTGTAAGATTTCGACCTAAGGCTAAAAGAACGCTTTCGAAAAAAAGGGATTTTTTAGAGCTGGGTAGAGTCTCTAAGCAAGAAACAAACTGAAGTGTGAGAAGGTCTGCGATATCAGGACAAAAGGTCCAGCTGACGTTCCCAGTATCAATAAGATCTCTTTTAAGGATCGGAAACTCTTCTTGAATAAACCGAATAAATCCAGAAGAACCTAAAGAAAAGTGCTGAGTAACAGCGAATCTTGCTTTAGGGTCTCCATAGGTGATCTGATGCTTATGTGTATGTGCCTCACAACAATGCCCTAAAGCAGCAAAAAGAGCTGTTAAACAAGAGATTGCTATGAGTAGCTTACCAAAGATTGGCAAGCGGTAGCGAAGTTTTTGTATATTTGTGTATAATGGCATCGGTGTTCCTCCGTGTTAGGAATGCCCGGCCTCGGTATGAGGCCGTGCCGTCAGAGCTGCAACTCTGACGGCTTTTTTGTTTACAACCTTCTTTTTAAGCTAAAAAGTATATTTTAATCAACATTTTTGTAGAATTTTCCTTTGTACACGACAATTTTTCATGATAGTTCCCGACTTCCATAGGGAGAAGCTTCAGAAGCGGGCCTTAAAAACCTTAGGCAACTAAGGCTTTTGCCCAGTCTAAAGAAAATTTTCCCTAGACTGTCACAAATGTAGTCTAGCCCATATCTGAATATGCTTACAGCTAAACGGCCGTGTTTTTTGATCTTGATCGGTTCTTTTTCCTCGTGCCTCCATTCACCGGCCTTGTATGCCCAAGCAAAAGCAACTGTAAGAATAGCTATGAGTTTACTAATTTTTCATTATCAGTCATATGGGTATCTTCAAAGTTAAAGCCTCTTCCCTTCAAGCATCCAAATAGTGTTTCGATTTCCCATCTCTTAGCATACATCTCAATGGCATTTTCAGGATCTTTATTGGTAGCAACGATTAGCAACTCGTTCTTTGGGGTGCGTAGTCCAGCTAGGTACACCTGGTTTCCATAGACCTTTCTCAGTCCCTTTAAAGCTCTCTGTTGCTGAATAGCAAGTCCGTTAAAAAGCCCTTCAATATCCACTTTCAAGCCTCTAGAATTGGTGGTAACCGTATTGTTTTTAATCCGAATATAAAAAGGGGATGTTTCGTTGGTTTAGCCACTTGAACCACTTTGCTCCCACAAATTCTCTATCAGCTAAAAGCCCTAAAATTTTACCTTCTCCAAATAAATTGATAAATCTTGCGATGATGTCAATACGCTCTGCTGTTTCAGAGTTTCCCGCTTTGCCTAAAAGCGTCCAAAGTATCGGAATGGCTATTCCCTTATAGACAATCCCCAGCATCAAAATATTAATATGGCATTTGCCCCATTTCCAATTAGTCCTATCCATGGTAAGATATACTTTATCAAAGCCAAACAAACGGTAAACAAGCTTGGAGACAACGGCTACTTCGATTGTAAAGCCTTCGAAAAACCTTTGTAAGCGCCTGTACCTGGAACTCTGTTTTGCTTTACTAGCGATAAAGCAGGGTAGTTGTGCTAGGTTCACGGTTTTAGACAGGATAATCGCTAGTAGAATATTGACAAAGCAGTCAATTCTAGGCTTGCTCCATACGAAGTTTTGGTTTAATATGATTGTTAACTCGCTGGCATGTTTCATTTTCCGTCCTTTTGGTTCGGTTTGTTTTTCAACGAAACATTTTAATGCCAGTGAGTTACTTGTCAAATGCTAAATTCTTGTCGTGTACAAAGAGAATTTTCAGCAATTCCCGGAATAAAAAATTTGAATAGCCCCCCTAACCATTTTTAAGCTACTAAAATTTCGTCCATGGAGGGACTATAAGGAAATAGCATTTCCA
>NZ_JAAEJV010000072.1 GCF_015356785.1 Candidatus Neptunochlamydia vexilliferae
TTTGGGTGCTCATGCTGGCTCGCCTTGGTTATATTGGATACGAAACCAACCATTTATGCATATTTAAAAATTTAAGTCACGACTTTGCAGGGATCCTGTCCAAAATAGTTAATGGAAAGCCCGTTTGGGTGATTTAAGGAAATCTAATATTCCGGATTTTCCTTATCAAGAAAGGTGTGGCTAGAGCCGGAATCGAACCGGCGACACAAGGATTTTCAGTCCTCTGCTCTACCAACTGAGCTATCCAGCCTTATACCCAAACAAGCTTAAGAATCGGTTTTTCCTTCATCAGCATCCCCACCTTTAAACTCCTCTGCATCGCTCCTATCTTCTCGACAGGAGACTGCTTCGATAAGCTTAAATCTAGGGCGCTGATTTTGGGAAATTCCAATTCTTAAACTTGCTTATGTATTAAAAGGCTATGGTAGAACTTTAGGACTTTTATTGCAACGAGTTTTGCTGACTTATAGAAATCATATCTTTGACAATGGAAACAGATTCCTTCATTTGAAGGTCATCCATCCCATAGTTTTCTGAGAAGGCTTCGCGCCGGGTCTGGGCTTTTTTAGGGCGGTACCCCTTGCCCACTTTGAGAAAAAATTGAAAGTTTTGATCATTTGCAAGGCGTTCTTGACTATTGGCAACGAGCTGGGGGAGCATTTGCCGCCACTGCGATTCGCGGGGCTTGAGATAGGGAACGGCAAAGCGAGCCACATCGCGGTAGGACCCTTGCTTGATATTCATAAGAGAGTGAAAGGTATCACTGGTGAGGTGATCGTTAGAAAGGGGAAACTCTAAGTAACGCTCTCCTATATTATAAGGAAAGAAGGCGGTGGGAACAACAATGTCGGCCTGAACCCCTTGGATTTGGGGGGAGCGCCCGGAGGCGGTGTAATATCTCCCAACGGTGACCTTAAAGAAGGCGCGGGCCCTTTCATTCGTAATGGTCTGGTATTGCATCGACCCTTTTCCATAGGAGCGCTCATCTCCAACGATAAGGGCAACGCCATAATCTTGGAGCGCTTGAGCCACGATTTCTGTGGCGGAGGCGGAGGCTTTTGAGGTGAGGATCACGAGAGGCCCATCATAGTACTGCCGCCCATCGATGTTTCTTTGGTAGCTCACTTCCCCATCAGAATATTTCGAGATAACAATGAGCCCCCCGTTCATAAAAAGGGAAGAGACTTTGACCGCTTGGCTTAAAAAGCCCCCTGAATTTTCTCGAAAATCGAGGACAAGCCCCTGGAGTTTTCCTTCTGACTTTAGAACGCGGAGAGCTTCACGCATATCTCGATCAAGACTTACCTGCCCTCCATTATCATAGAAAGCGGGAACGGTGATTTTCCCAATAATGCCATCCCCATAAGGAGCATAGGCAAGGGACAGCCGCTCATCATCCATGGTGATTTTTTGTCGGATCAGATCGACATGGACCACCTCTGCTTCCCTTTTCACACCCAAAGTAATTCTAGAGCCAGCCTTCCCCTTCATCACCTCAAGCAGTTGCTCGAAGGTGAGGTCTTCAACGCCCTGGTGGTTAATGGCAACTAAGATATCTCCGACCTGAATCGCTCCACTTTTGTCGGCAGGACCTCCATGGATAAGGTTTGAAACATACACCCCATCAAAGTCTTCACGTAAAACAACACCGACCCCCGAGAATTCCTTTTTCAGGGCAGCGCGAATCTCGTGCGCTTCAAGCGGGCTATAGTAACCGGTATGGGCATCGAGACTTTTTGCCATCGCCTTGAGCATATGAAGGGTAAGTTCACGCTCACTTTTCCCTAGGTAGTGGGCTTCAAATGCGGCCCTTTTTTTAACCCGGTGATTTAAAATCTTTTGGACAAGCTGCGGACTGACCTCTTTGACCTTCCGCTGCTTCATATAGACCTGAACCTCTAAGACCAGCCGGTCGTAAATTCTGTTTTTGAGCTCCTCTTCATTTGCGGCATAGTCGGTGTAAGTGCGAGGAATGGTGCGGCTAAGAGCCCCTCCCCCCTCATTGATGAGCCTCTCAATCTGCTCATGACGGATCCGCCGATTGCGAAGGATCGCCTGCTCAATCATAAAGTTGAGGTTCCAATACTGAGCAAACTCCCCACGTTGGTACTGATTGACCACCTTCCGGGTCTGCCGCGGCGTCATCGCAAGAAAAGGGGTGACCTCTCCTTTAAGGAGTGACGTCCGGTTAGGATCAAACTGCTCGATATAGATCTTCACCGACCGCTTGACGATAAGTTGGTTAAACTCTTTGTTTTCAACGTGATAGGTGAACATCTTATCCATGGTAGGGCGGACATCGCGCAACGATAAGGTATAGGGATCGGATGCGAACCCAAGACTGATGCAAAAAATAATAAAAAAAAAGACCCTTCTCATATTTCTCAAATATAATAACCAAAAAATTAAATGAATAGTTTTTAAATAATTTAATTGCAAAACACTTCGATCTAATTATTTAATTGAAAAAGGTGTTCGGGGACCTCTTTTTGAAAGAATGTGCATTTTTTTTGCAAATAATTGCCTATCTGCAGTATATTGTCTGTTTATATGTATAAGCTCTAGTCCCTCGTGGGGCTGACAACTGAATGACAAGGAGTAATGGCCTAAATGCCAACGATGAACCAACTCGTGCGGAAGCCGCGCAGACCAAAAGTAAAGAAGAAAAAGTCCCCTGCTCTTCAAAAATGTCCTCAAAGACGGGGCGTTTGTTTGCAGGTAAAGACAAAGACACCGAAAAAGCCGAACTCAGCGCTACGTAAAGTGGCTTGGGTCCGCCTCTCCAATGGGCAAGAAGTCATTGCCTACATTGGGGGTGAAGGACATAACTTACAGGAACACAGCATCGTCCTCGTTAGAGGGGGGCGGGTGAAAGACCTTCCCGGTGTTCGTTACCACATCGTCCGCGGCTCCTTAGACTGCGCAGCTGTTAAAGATCGGAAAAAAGGGCGCTCGAAGTATGGCGCGAAGAAACCCAAGTAAAGGAAGAATGAATCATGTCTAGAAGACGTCGAGCTACCAAACGAAAAATAGAACCCGACCAAAAGTATAATAGTGTCGTTCTCACCAAATTCATCAACCGTGTGATGCTTGATGGAAAGAAATCACTCGCTATCAAAATTGTCTATGGCGCTCTCGATGAGTTCTCTAAAAAGGTACAGGCAGAAGACGCTCTTATGGCCTTTGAGCAGGCAATGGAAAATGCGATGCCGACTCTCGAGGTGAAATCACGCCGCATCGGTGGGGCAACCTACCAAGTCCCGATCGAAATTTCTCCTGAAAGACGGCAATCAATGGCGATGAAGTGGATCATCACCAACGCCCGCCAAAAAGCTGGACGCAATATGATCGACGGCCTCGCAATGGAACTTTCCGACTGTTTTAACAACCAAGGTTCCACGATTAAAAAGAAAGACGACACCCACAGAATGGCAGAAGCAAACAAAGCATTTGCCCATTACAAATGGTAAAAGGATAACAGCACATGGCAAACAAGCGCCCCCCACAAGATCAACTTTCAAACGTCCGCAACATTGGGATCATGGCCCACATCGATGCGGGAAAAACGACCTGTACAGAGCGGATCCTCTTCTACTCAGGACGCGTTCACCGAATCGGTGAAGTGCACGAAGGGGCTGCCACCATGGACTGGATGGAGCAAGAGCAAGAGCGAGGGATCACCATCACCTCAGCTGCCACCACCGTCTACTGGGGCGATTGCAAAATTAACATCATCGACACTCCCGGACACGTTGATTTCACCGTAGAAGTGGAGCGTTCCCTCCGCGTTCTCGATGGAGCGGTTGCTGTCTTTAGTGCTGTCGACGGCGTTCAACCCCAATCGGAAACGGTCTGGCGTCAAGCTGTCCGTTACAACGTTCCCAGAATCGCCTTCATCAACAAAATGGACCGCGTCGGAGCCGACTATTTCTACTGCATCGACAGCATGAAAGAAAAGCTCGGGGCAAATGCGATCGCTGTCCAGTGTCCGATCGGAGCCGAAAACGACTTCCTCGGAATGGTCGACCTTGTCTCGATGAAAGCTTACGTCTTTAAAGATGAAACCCTCGGCGCAGAATTTGAAACCACCGACATCCCCGAAGATCTTAAAGAGAAATGTGCAGAAATGCGGACAACACTTCTCGATGAACTTGCGACTATCGATGACTCGAATGAAGAGTTCATGATGAAGGTCCTCGAAGACCCAGACTCCCTTGACCCTGATGAGATTCATGCCGTCATCCGTAAAGGGGTTTGCACCAATAAAATTAACCCTGTCCTGTGTGGAACAGCTTTCAAGAACAAAGGGGTCCAACCCCTTCTTGATGCGATCACCAAATGGATGCCCTCACCTCTTGATCGAGGAACGATTAAAGGGATGGATGCCGACTCTGAAGAAGAGCTTCTCCTGGAACCTTCTGACGATAGTCCCCTTGCCGCCCTTGCCTTTAAAGTCGTGACCGACCCTTATGTCGGAAGGCTGACCTTCGTCCGTGTCTACTCCGGAGTCCTTGAAAAAGGGATGAATCTGATCAACACCACCAAAGGGAAAAAAGAGCGGGTTTCTCGTCTTCTCGAAATGCACTCCAACCAACGAAAAGATCGGAATGAGTTCTTTACCGGAGATATCGCAGCCGTTATCGGACTTAAAAACTCTGCAACAGGAGATACCCTGTGTGGTGAGAATAATCCCCTTCTCCTCGAGAAGATGGAATTCCCCGAACCTGTGATTTCGATGGCCATCGAGCCTAAGTCTAAGGGAGACCGAGAAAAACTCTCTGTTGCTCTAGGTTCTCTTTCAGAAGAAGACCCCACCTTCCGCGTCAGCACTAATGAAGAGACAGGACAAACCATCATCTCAGGAATGGGAGAGCTCCACCTCGAGATCCTTAAAGATCGGATGATGCGCGAATTTAAAGTCGAAGCGAGTGTGGGTAAACCACAAGTCTCTTACAAAGAAACCATCACCGCTCCAGGCAAAACCGATACCAAGTTTGTCAAGCAATCAGGTGGACGGGGACAATATGCCCACGTTTGTCTGGAGATTGAGCCCAATGAAACAGGGAAAGGAAATGAAGTCGTCAGCAAGATTGTTGGCGGTGTCATTCCGAAAGAATACATCCCCGCCTGTATGAAAGGGATCGAAGAGGGACTTTCCAATGGAGTCCTTGCAGGATATAACCTTGTTGACGTCAAAGTCTCGATTGTCTTTGGATCATTCCACGAGGTCGATTCGAACGAGATGGCCTTTAAGATTTGTGCTTCGATGGCGATTAAAGACGCTGCAAAAAACAGTAAGCCGATCATCCTCGAACCGATCATGAAGGTCGTTGTCACCACTCCTGAAGAGTTCTTAGGAGACCTTATCGGTGACATCAACCGACGGCGTGGAAAGATCATGAACCAAGGAAACGAACGGGGGATCGCGATCATCGACTGTGAAGTTCCCTTGAGTGAAATGTTCGGTTACTCGACAACGATCCGCTCTCTCAGTACAGGGCGCGCCAGCTATACCATGGAACCCAGCCACTTCGAAAAGGTTCCTGCAAAAATTCAAGAAGAAATCATGAAGAAATAGGAAAAAGAGATCCATGTCAAAAGAAACCAAAGCTAAAGTCAAAGAACCCGCAAGAAAAAAGATACGGATCCGCCTTAAGGGATACGACCAACGGGTCCTCGACCGCTCGACCGCCGACATCGTTGAAACGGCCAAGAGAACAGGTGCCCGCATCGTCGGCCCTATCCCTCTTCCTACCAAGCGGGAGATCTACACCGTTCTCCGCTCTCCTCACGTTGACCGAAAGTCACGCGAGCAGTTCGAGATCCGGACCCACATCCGCCTGCTTGATATCCACAACCCAACCATCGACACGATCGATAAGCTCAAGGTCCTTCCGGTTGCCGCTGGAATCGACATTAAAATTAGGGCCTAAACATGGACATTATGTTACATCTAAAAATAGACAGCAACCTGATCGGCTGTCTCAATCCATAAGCGGCCGCACAAATTTTGCAGACCGCTAAGCGAGTTTACGCGCTTCAAACAAAACTTTATGTGGGTTTAGGAATGTTTTCTACTCTTGGCTTTGCAAGAGAGATATATTTAATAAATATGGATTCTGAAAAGACTCCTAAAAAAGATCAAGACTCCAATCACAATATGAAACCTGAAAAAGTATTCGGCTATCTGCTTTTCATAGCTAGCGCTTGTGGAATAATTTGGGCATTAGGGGCTGGCATTTCTCTTATTTCTCAAAAAAAAGACTTTTAATCAGATCGTTCTTCCTCAGCTTGAGAAGATTGCTCAAGGAAAATAGCCTAATAGTCGGGGTAAGGGGTGTCTGAGTAGATCGCCTCGAAAGGGGGCGGATTGGAAAGTTTCATATACTTTCCGATCACTTTCCCGTCCTCAATGACGATGTAGTAGCGACGCTGCTCGATCACCTCGGTTCCTGCGGTAATCTTTTCGATATACTCGTAGGTAACAGTCCCTTCCCCTTTGGAGATCACCTGATAGGGCTTTCCGAACTGTTTTTGCAGCTCTTCAGTGGTCATCCCCACTTCAACCGCTGCATACTCATTCCGCGTCATGATTTTGGTGTTTGTGGAACATCCCACCAAGAATAAAAGTGCTAGTAATGTGTATCTCATAATTTCCTATTAAATAATCTTGCTATTACATGCAATTAATAAAAAAGCGTGTGTTGTTTTTTATAAACCACAACTTAGTACAGGACAAAAAATTTTGAATGTAAGGTAACCCGTTGATATGCAATAATCTCTTTTGCACAAAAATGAGGTTATATCATGCATATCAACGAGTTATCCAAGATCTTAAACCAACACTTCAATTTTCATAAGGCTCGCTCTGACTGTGTAAGCGCAAAATGATAATGTCACCTTTTACCAAAGTAGAAATGTCACCTTTGGTAAAGTTGAGTGCTTTGGAGATGCTCTATGAAGGAGACAATAAAATGAGCGTGAAGGAAGCTGAACGTTTAAGTGTTATGAAGCAAATCGACAAAAAGATTTTAACAATTGAGAAGGCAAGCGAGGAGCTTGGGGTCAGTATTAGGCAAACCAAAAGAATAAGGAGGCGGTATAGGGAACAAGGAGAAATAGGTCTTATTTCTCTAAAAAGAGGGAAGCCGAGCAACCGAAAGATCGATAAGAGTTTAAAAGAAAAGATTTTATGCCTAGTAAAAACTAAGGCTCAAAAGAACGCTTATAGACACTCTTAGCCTGGGTAAAGAAGAAGAAAATAATACCCATTTTTCAGAAAGGAGGTGACATTTCTAATTTGGCTTGACACATAAAATTGACGTTTTGACGATTTGGCCTTGTTCACCTTTTCGCATTGTGACAAGAAGCTGTCACAACAAGTTGTCTCTCAAAGAGAAGAGACCATCTCTACAGTGAGATGAATCTAGGGTTC
>NZ_JAAEJV010000073.1 GCF_015356785.1 Candidatus Neptunochlamydia vexilliferae
TGGAAATGCTATTTCCTTATAGTCCCTCCATGGACGAAATTTTAGTAGCTTAAAAATGGTTAGGGGGGCTATTCAAATTTTTTATTCCGGGAATTGCTGTTCACCCAATCTTAACTTGGACAAAAAACAGTCTAAGCGTTATAAAAATGGAGACAAACGGTCCCCAAAACGTATAATTATGAGATTTTTATCTACATTGATTGTCCTCGGAGGTTTAGGCTATGCGGCTTGGCACTTTAGTGACTCGCAACCCGACCTAAAAAATAAAGCGTTGGAGATGATCCATACCGCTGGCACCTTCCATACCTTAGAAGCCCGCTTTACAGCGCGCCAAATCATGGATAATGAACGATTTGCCCTTTTAAAGGATGAAAAACACCGTTACAGTGAACCTTCTCTCCGTTTCCACCCCTATCTTTTGATGGAGGTGAAGTTTACCAACCGAGATTATGAGACCGAAGAAGGAATTATCCTGTGGGATCTGATCGAGGGGGAGATGGTCCTCGATACCCGCTCGTGGGAAAAAACCCATGGCTTTGCCGACTGTATCAACGCCAATGCTGACCGGTATGAGTATAAGATCCTCACCACGATTGCCGAAAATGGAGGAAGAGCTGACAGGCAGACGCTGATGCATGCTCTCAGTCTTGAATCCCACCTTTTTGAGGCGTGGATCGACCGGGCGCGGAAAAAAAAGCTCGTTGTCCAACATGGAAACCACTATCAGATCCACCTCCATAAACCCGTTGTTAGTGTCCACCCTTCGACCTTTATCGCTACTCCTCTTGTCACAAAAAGCAGCAAGCATAGTGAAAGAATTTCTAGACGTTATTCCCCTTCACAGATCAAAAAAGCGGCCGAAGCAGCCTTTGGCACCGACTTTGCGATCCGGAGCACCCGGGATGTTTTCCTCCCGATTTACACCATCACGGTCCAAAATCCTGATGGCTCGCTCCATACTACCCACTGGAATGCCCTCAATGGAAAACAGGTCCATCACTCCAACCTCATTGAATAGCACCTACTTTTTCTGACTTGAGTTAATATTCCCCAAACCGTTAATATTGTTTCTTACTCTAATGGGTAGGTATTCCATAGGGGGATTAAATCCTGAAATACCTACCCCTACGGAAAGGTGGCTGAGTGGCCGAAGGCACGTCCCTGCTAAGGACGCGTATCCGCAAGGGTACCGAGGGTTCGAATCCCTCCCTTTCCGCATTTTCACCCTAAAAATCGACCCTTCATGACACTTAGGTGTCAAATTTTGACATCTAAGTGTCATCCAGGAGACATACTTACTGACATGTCCTAAAAACGTCAAAATATGCCATTTTTAGGACATGCCATACTTTTAAATGAAGCTGAAAACCTTTCCTTTTTTCCACAGCAAATATAAACTGAAGAAATGTCAGAAGAAAAAAAAGCAAAAGTCAAAATAGCCCCCAATTCGAAAGAGTCAGAGATGATGGTCTTGGGGTGCATGCTCACCAAGGTCAACAGTCTCAATGTCGCTGCCGATGCTCTTCAAGCCAAAGACTTTTACTACGGCGAACACCAAATCATCTTTGATGTCCTAAAAGCGCTTTTTAAAAGTGACAAACCTGCCGATATCCACCTTGTTGCCGAAGAACTCAAGCGTTTAGAAAAACTCGATGACGTGGGGGGTGTGGGGTATCTCACAACGCTTGCTCAGTATGCGGGAACCTCTGCTTACATCGAAGAATATGTCGAGCTGATCAAAAATAAAGCGATTCTTCGGCGAATGATTTATGCCTCGCAAGAGATCGAAAAAGTGGCACTTGAAGAGCCGGGAGATGTGCACGGCGCTCTTGATGATGCCCAAGCTGCTTTCTTTGCCATTTCCCAGACAACCAATACCTCCGTTGGAACCCAGATCAAGGAAATCCTCTCGGGAGCCAAAGCAGAATCAGGACTCCCCTACCTTAAAGAGCTTGAAGACCGCCAAGAAACCTACCTCGAAAAAGGGGAAGATGCCCTTGCCTTTACCGGCGTTCCGACCGGCTTTGCCGACCTCGATAAAATGATCAACGGTTTGGCCCCCTCCAACTTTATTATCCTTGCCGGACGTCCTGGAATGGGAAAAACTGCCCTGGCCCTCAACATCGCCGAGCATGTCTCGTTTAAACACCAGATGCCTGTCGGCATTTTTTCCCTAGAGATGAGCGCCGAACAGCTCCTTCACCGGATGATCTGTTCTCAATCAGAGGTTGAATCAGCAAAAATTCAAACCGGTTCCCTAAATGGCTCCGAATATCAACGGGTTGTGGGCGCTGTGAACAAAATGCAAGAGATCAAGATGATCATCGATGATCAGCCCGGTCTCAAAATCACCGACCTCCGCGCCCGTGCTCGCCGGATGAAAGAAGCCCATGACATCCAGCTCCTCGTCATCGACTACCTGCAGCTTCTTTCGGGGTCTAGCCATTTTTCAGGAAGAGACAACCGTCAAGGAGAGATCTCTGAAATCTCTCGGATGTTAAAAACCCTTGCCCGGGAACTCAACATCCCCATCCTCTGCGGCTCCCAGCTCTCCCGAAAGGTCGAAGAGCGGACTGGCCACCGCCCCATGATGAGCGACCTTCGTGAATCGGGCGCCATCGAGCAAGATGCCGATATCGTCATGTTCCTCCTCCGTCGAGAATACTACGACCCCTACGACAAGCCTGGCCTTGCTGAGGTGATCGTCGGCAAAAACCGACACGGAAAGGTGGGGAGCATCGACGTCGCCTATAGAAAAGAGTTTGCACAATTTGCCAACTACACTCCCACAGACGAGGGGAGCCTCGAGGACAATTCCGAGGCTTTTGAGGCCTTCTCGCCATAGATAGGCTTTACTTTTTCT
Source organism: Candidatus Neptunochlamydia vexilliferae (assembly GCF_015356785.1). Lineage (NCBI taxonomy): Bacteria > Pseudomonadati > Chlamydiota > Chlamydiia > Parachlamydiales > Simkaniaceae > Candidatus Neptunichlamydia > Candidatus Neptunichlamydia vexilliferae. The sequence goes on from NZ_JAAEJV010000073.1 coordinate 2,864, forward strand.
GCCCCACCTGTTACACTGTTAGTTTGTTATAGAATAATTTGAGTGATAGATGTCATCAGTAAAGAAAAAGCGTCGTCTGAAGATCTCGAAGCATAAGCGGAAGAAACGCCGCCGTCGCGATCGTCATAAGAAGAACAAATAATCCAAATGTGGGCCTATCCTGATCACTTTGATGTGATTATCATTGGTGGAGGACATGCTGGCTGCGAAGCTGCGCATGCTGCTGCTCGTATGGGCAGCCATACCCTCCTTCTCACCATGAATCTCGACACCATTGCCAAGATGAGCTGCAACCCCGCCATTGGGGGAACAGCAAAAGGACATATGGTCAGGGAAATCGATGCCCTTGGTGGTGTCATGGGAAAGGTCGCTGACCGAACAGCCATCCAGTGCCGGATGCTCAACGCCTCGAAAGGACCTGCCGTCTGGTCTCCCCGCGCCCAATCCGATAAACTCGCCTATCAAACCGAGATGAAACATGTTCTTGAAGATGTCCCCAACCTGGAGATCAAGCAAGGAACGATTGAAGCTATTGAAGTCGAAGAAGGAAAAACCGTCAGTGTCCGGATCCAAGAAGGGATCCGCTACTTGGGTAAGGCGGTGATCCTTTCTGCAGGAACTTTTATGCGGGGGCTTCTCCATATCGGAGAAACCAACTATTCCGGAGGGCGCGCTGGTGATAAGCCTTCTGTTGGCCTATCAAAATGTTTGGAAGATCTTGGCTTTACATTAGATCGACTGAAGACGGGAACTCCCCCAAGGGTCAACAGTCGATCGATCGACTTTTCAAAAACCGAAGAGCAACCTCCCGAAGACGGGGTTTATTTTTCGTTTGAGCGACAAGAAAAAAAGCTTCCCCAGATCTCTTGCTTTATTACCTATACCAATGACGCAACGAAAAAAATCATTCAGGACAACATCCACCGCTCTCCGATGTACTCGGGAAAAATTAAGGGAGTGGGCCCCCGCTACTGCCCTTCCATCGAAGATAAAATTGTCCGCTTTGCTGATAAAGAGCGCCACCAACTTTTCCTTGAACCTGAAGGGCTCAATACCAACGAGGTTTATGTGAATGGGATTTCTTCTTCCCTTCCCTTTGATGTGCAGTTTGCGATGATGCGGACGATTGCAGGGCTCGAAGAGGTGGAGATCATGCGCCCTGCCTACGCGATTGAATATGACTATGCGATCAGCGGCCAAGTCAAAAGCACCTTAGAAACCAAACAGGTCGAAGGGCTTTATTTTGCAGGGCAGGTGAATGGAACAACAGGGTATGAAGAGGCGGCAGCTCAAGGACTCATTGCTGGAGTCAACGCTTCCCTAAAAATTCAGGGGAAAGCCCCCTTTATCTTAAAACGTTCCGAAGCCTACATCGGCGTAATGATCGATGATCTCATTTCGAAAACCCTGGATGAGCCCTACCGGATGTTCACCTCGCGCGCTGAACACCGCCTTTTGCTCAGGCAAGACAACTGTGACCTCCGCCTTCGCGACTATGGCTATGAGCTCGGGCTGATCGACGAAAGAACCTACGCGAAATTTAAACATAAGAAAGAGACGATCGAAGGGGAAAAGGTCCGCCTCGATAAAACCCACCTCGAATATGAGGGAAAGGCAACAACCCTCGGCCGCCTTCTCTGTCGCCCTGAGTTTTCCTACGACACACTCCAAAAAACCTTCCCAGAAAAAGTGGCTGATCATGGAACCGATATTAACCGAGCGATTGAAATCGACTTAAAATTTGCTGGCTATATCAATCGAGAAAAAAAAGAGGTGGCAAAGCTCGAAGCGATCGACTCTCACCCAATTCCTAACCATTTCGATTACCAAAAAGTGGTCGGACTTAGAAACGAAGCGCAAGAAAAACTCTCCTACCACCGCCCGCAAAACTTAGGACAAGCCTCCCGAATTTCAGGGGTTTCGCCTTCCGATATTTCTATTCTCTTAGTGTGTCTAAAAAAATAATCCCACCCATGATTACGGCCTACTATCAAATGCTTGAATTTTTCTTTTTTCCTGGGCTTGGACATCCAAAAATCCCCCTACTTTACAAAGTATGTAAGATTTTTGGATGCCAAAGCCGAGAAAAAAATCGAAAATCCCTTCATTTGACATTAGGCAGTAATCATGGGTTATAATGGGGAAGTATGAACATCAAGCTAAAAAAACTTCCGACTCTCCTCCTCGTCAGTGACAACCCTTTAACGGTTGGGTTCTTTGAGGGAGTCGTTGACAAACTGGAAGAGTATGCCCTCATTACCTCCTCTTCCGAACGCGATGCACTCGAGTCGCTTGAGAAGGTCTTTGTCAGTTTCATTGTGATCGACGACAAGATCGTTGATACCATCGCTCTATGCTCCAAAATACGCGCCTTAAAAGAACACGAACATACCCCTATTTTGGTCATTACCGGCCAGCTTAAAAAGTCTTTCATCCGAAACGTGATGAAAGCGGGGGCAACCGATTTTTTAGCTGAGCCTCTAGAAGAAGATGAGTTTTTAATGCGGATGGAGGTGGCACAAAAAGCCACACAAACCCAAGCCAAAATGGTTTCCCTCTCTTCTCGCGTTCCCAAGCAAGAAGAAGATGCTTCCCTTGGGAAAAGAACGGTCAAGAAAAATCCCCCGAAGAAGGAGTCCTCCTCATGAGTCTAATCCTAGCAACACTTCTCGCAGCCCAAGCCCCCATCTACATGGCTCCCACCGGAGCCACTCCGGTGAAAAAGGAAGCACCAAAAGTGATTGCCGCCCTCGAACAACCGGCCCAACACAAGGGGCCTAGCGAAGTGATGATCATCTCCCCTGAAGGACGAGCCAAAGACCTCCAAGCCGCCATCGAATATCTAAAACAGAAAAACCCCACAGAAAAGCCCTCTGTAAAGCTAACAACCGGAATGGAAATCTCTAACATTATCGGCTTAGATGTGATGCCTGGTGGCACCCTTCTAATCTTTAAGGTGAGCACCCTGAAAGGAGCCAAATATAAGGTCGTTAAAATCGAGGAGATCGATAGTCTTGTCTACTAGAGGGTGTCGTCATAAGATGGTCAATAAAGAAGAACTTACTATGAGGGAAGTTCAAGGCGTCCGATGCAGGAAGCCCAAATCGGGCTTTCGAAGGAGGACAACGATGAAATTTCCCATAGGAAGGGCTTAAGGATTGATCATCTTATGACGACACCCTCTAAACTGAACCTTCTAGAGCTCCAAAACGTCCCCATCTTCGAGCAGCTACGGATCGAAGAGGCGCTCCTCCGTCTCAATGATGAAAACTGGTGCATCTTAAATCAAGGTTCGCCCCCCTCTATCGTGATGGGAATCTCCGGTAAACCCGAGACCCTCGTCAATACCACTAAGCTTGAAGAAAAGCCCATTCCCCTCATCAAGCGATATAGTGGCGGCGGAACCGTGGTCGTCGACCACAACACCCTCTTCGCCTCGCTGATCTTCGAAAAAAAGGTCCATGATTTCCCCTGCTACCCCGAGCCCATCCTACGCTGGTCAGAGTCCCTGTATCAAAAGGCCCTTGATATTCCCGGCTTCCACCTCCGTGAAAACGATTACGTCATTGGGGAACATAAGTGCGCTGGCAATGCCCAGTACATTAAAAAGGAGCGGTTCGTCCATCATACGACCTTCCTTTGGGATTATGAAACAAGCGCCATGGATTATCTTTTGTATCCGCCGAAAACTCCCAACTACCGCGACGGACGCTCCCACGATGCCTTCCTCTGCCGCCTTAAGGAGTTCCTCCCCTCAAAGGAAGTTTTCTTTAACCGGCTAAAGGAAACCCTTGCGGATGATTATGATCTTGAAGTGGCTACCTTAAATCCCCTTCTCCCCTTGCTGGGAAAACCCCACAGACAGACAACTTCAATAGAAAAAGCCCTGCGGCAATAAGGACGGTCTCTTTCAACCTTTTTGGTATTGTATCCAAGCTGCTTGGATACGGGTGGGTCCGTCACCTAGGGGACGCAAATTCCAAAATTATATTTGCGAAGTCCCTAGCGCTCTGATCCCCTAAAAAAGCTTATAGTTGAGGAGAATCTGTATCCTTATTAACAGGGCTCACCTACAGCATAATCGAAAAATAGGGAAATGTAAAGCCGCTTTACATCTAGGGGTGTGATTAAAATCCGTACTCTATGAAACCCCTTGGAAGCGGCTGGGGCATTTTCCTGAGAAAAGGCTAATAGGTGTTTGTCAAGTTTTCTAATAAGCTGGCCAAATCTGGTAGAAAACTTCCCGAAAGAAAGAGGGTTTTCATAGAGTACGGATTTTAATCACACCCTACATCTAGTGCTCCATCTCAAAAATCTTTGGGACAATTTGTGCCTAGATTTTCAGCTCTGGGGGCCTCGAAAAATCGAGAACATTGTCCATAAGACAAGGGGAGATTTTGAGAGGTCTCCAGGGGTCAACTACTCCTCCCTAAAGGAAGGAGCTTGTAGCTAGCGCAGTTGCTGCTACCATAGGCACGTTGACAGGTGCCCTTGCTGAGACAACAGACTC
>NZ_JAAEJV010000074.1 GCF_015356785.1 Candidatus Neptunochlamydia vexilliferae
CTCTTTCACTTTTTCCTGAACAACAAGCCCCTTATTTTTTTAAGTCTGCATACTTAGTTGGATGAAAGATACGTCGGGGGCAAGCCCCCCGCTGCCCCCGACGTATCTTTCTTACATATACCACCGATAAATGTGCGAACTTTTTACCTGTAAAGGTGAACAAGGCCAAAATGCAAAGCCCCTTGAGTATGCTAGAAGATGTTGGGGTGCAGCAACTTCTCTGCAGAAAGCAGTGGGCATTGGCCTATTTCTCCTTCTTGGAGCAGGATGGGGTGTTGCTGGATATCTCTATGCAAGCAATAAACAAAAAAGAAATAAAATGGAGGTGTCAAATGATATCACTCAATATACCTAGACTTTCCAGGACAACTGGGATTAGGTTTCCCCCTGGATTTTATGCTAAGTATGACCCAAATTTTTCTGTTTCCCACATTGTAAAAGGCTTTGGAAAAGATTTGTTTAAAAAACTTACGCCTTATCAAAAGCTTTTTCAAGAAGAAGTGGACAAATTAAATGAAAAACTCTTTACCAAGTACCTGCAAGAAACCGGGAAAATCGGCAATTTTGAAAAGTTTATTGAAAGCCTTAATCCCTATCAACAGCTTCTTGAAAAAGGGGTGGATGAAGTCCATAGACAGCTTTATGACAAGTACACTAAAACAGTAAAAACTCAGAAGATTATGGGGGTTGCTATTCTCGTTCTCTCTGGAGCCCTTATTGCTGCTGGTACGTATATCTATAGAAGTAGAAAAAGCGAGCAGGAAGAATAAGAGACTACCCTTTTTTTTAGCGATTTGGTATTCTTGATCAAAATAACCTGAATTTCGGGTTTATTTTGCTCAGCTCCAGAGGGAGTTTTGCTTAAATTTTCTTCTTTTTGATCGAAGGTAAGGGTCTAAATGGCCCTTTCCGAGATCAAAAAAGAGAAAAGAAAGCTAAAGCCCCCTTAGATTGAGTGAAATAAATCTGAAATTCAGGTGAATAAGGATACCATGAAGTACGACCACAAAGAGATTGAGAAGAAATGGCAGCGCTACTGGGAAGAAAAGAAGCTGTTTAAAGCGGAGGTTGACCCCTCTAAGCCGAAGTACTACATCTTGGATATGTTTCCCTATCCTTCGGGGGCGGGGCTCCATGTGGGCCACGTCACGGGGTATACGGCAACCGACATTCTCGCGCGTTACAAGCGGCAGCAGGGGTTCAACGTTCTCCACCCGATGGGATGGGATAGCTTTGGCCTCCAGGCCGAGCAGTATGCGATCCGCACGGGGACCCACCCCAAAGTCACCACTGAAAAGAATATCAATACCTACCGGCGACAACTCCAGTCGCTGGGCTTTAGCTACGATTGGGAGCGGGAGTTTGCGACGAGCGACCCCGACTACTATAAATGGACTCAGTGGATCTTCACCAAGCTCTATGAAAAGGGGCTTGCCTACGAGGCGGAGATCTTGGTCAACTACTGCCCCGAGTTGGGAACGGTCCTTGCCAATGAAGAGGTGGAGGATGGAAAGGCTAAAGAGGGAGGCTACCCGGTTGAACGACGGCCACTTCGACAGTGGGTCCTGAAGATCACCGAGTATGCCGAGCGTCTGTTGAAAGATCTCGACCTTCTCGACTGGCCCGATTACCTAAAAACTCTTCAGCGAAATTGGATTGGGCGGAGTGAAGGGGCAAAGGTCACCTTCCTTGAAAACCGGACCAAGCAGCCGATCACCGTCTTTACCACCCGTCACGACACTCTTTTTGGAGCAACCTTTTTGGTCATCTCTCCGGAACATCCTCTAGTAAAGGAGATCACAACAGGGGATCAACAGGAAAAGGTCGAGGCCTACCTAAAAGAGGCAGCTAAGAAAAGTGACTTGGAGCGGACAGAGCTTGCCAAAGAAAAAAGTGGCGTTTGGACCGGGGCCTTTGCTGTGAACCCCGTTAACGGCGCCTTAATCCCTGTTTGGGTGGCCGACTATGTCCTCATGGGATATGGAACGGGCGCTGTGATGGGAGTTCCCGGTGGCGATGAGCGGGACTTTGAGTTTGTGAAAAAGTATGGGATCGCTGTCGTTCCCCCTTATGACCCCGAGATTGAAGAGGTTGTTGCTGACACCACTATTGAAGATGTTCGTCTCGAGATCCTTGCTGGAAAACGGTGCTGGACGGGCCCAGGAAAAGCGATCAATGGAAAGAGTGAAAAGCTCGACATCAATGGCCTGAATGTCAAAGAGGCAAAAGAAAAAGTGGCCGATTGGTTCAAAGAGGAAAAGTGTGGCGAGCGGTGTATCACCTATAAGCTCCGCGATTGGCTCTTTTCCCGGCAACGGTATTGGGGAGAGCCTGTTCCGATCCTCCACTTTGAAGATGGGACGAAGCGGATTCTTGATTTGGATGAACTTCCTTTAACCCTTCCCGACCTCACCGATTACAAACCCCAAGGGGAGGGGAAAACCCCTCTTGATAATGTCCCCGAGTGGGTCGAGGTCACCGACCCCAAAACAGGAAAAAAAGCGCTTCGAGAAACCAACACGATGCCCCAATGGGCCGGCTCTTGCTGGTACTACCTCCGCTTTTGTGATCCCCAGAGCGAAAACAAAGCGTGGGGAGAGGCCGAAGAAAAGTATTGGATGCCGGTCGATATGTATGTGGGGGGAGTCGAACATGCTGTTCTCCACCTTCTTTATGCTCGCTTTTGGCATAAGGTGCTCTATGATGCAGGTGATGTTTCGACAGCGGAGCCCTTCCAAACCCTCCGGAACCAAGGGCTCGTCACCGCCAAAGCCTATAAAAAGCCGGGGGGAGGTTACGCTCATCCGGACGAAGCGACCGACCCTGACCTTGTCGAGCTTGTCGAAAAGATGTCCAAGTCAAAGCTCAACGGCGTCGCTCCTGATGAGATTGTCGAAGAGTATGGGGCTGATACCCTCCGCCTCTACGAGATGTTTATGGGCCCTTTCGATAAGGAAAAACTTTGGAATAGCGATGCGATCAGTGGGTGCCGCCGCTTTTTAGACCGTTTTTATGCCCTTGTTTTTTCCGATAAAGTGGCTGAAAGCGACGAAGGGTTAAAGCTTGCCCACCGCCTTGTCCATGGCGTCCAAAAAGATATCGAAGAGATGCTTTTTAATACGGCCATTGCGAAGATGATGGAGTTTGTCAATGCCTTTAGCAAGCTCAAAACCTACTCCAAAAAAGCGCTCGCAATGGCCGTTCAAGCCCTAGCCCCTTTTGCCCCCCACATTGCCGAAGAGTGTTGGAGCCACCTGGGCCATACCGACTCGATCACTTACGCTGCCTATCCCAAGGCGGACCCTAAATACCTTACAGAAGAAAGTGCCACCTATGTGGTTCAAATCAATGGGAAATTCCGCGGCAAATGGGAGCTCCCTAAAGGGCAAACCCAGGAAACCCTCTTAGAAGCAGTCCAAAAGGATGAAAAACTGGCCAAGTATCTGACTGGAGAGATCGTGAAGGTGATTTTTGTTCCCGATAAGCTTTTGAATATCGTTGTAAAGCCATGATCCGGTTTTTTTATGACATTGCCATCTTTGCCCTTTTGATCCTTTTCTCTCCCAACTTCTTCTTTAAGGGAAAATATCGGAAAAGCTTAGCGGCTCGCCTCAAGGGAAAAGCTCCCCAAGGAGATAAAAAACTGGTCATCTGGCTCCATGCCGTTTCAATGGGAGAGACCAAAGCTCTTTCGACCCTCGTTCCCCATATAAGAAGGAGCCACCCCGATGCCTTTATCTTTGTCACGACGGTAACAGAAACAGGACAAGAAGAGGCAAAGAAAATCATCTCTGAGGCCGATGCGATCCACTACCTTCCCTTCGACTTTTCGTGGGTCATCAACCCTTTCGTTAAAATCTTAAAGCCCGACCTCCTAATCTTGGTTGAAGGGGACTATTGGCTGAACCTCCTCATCGCCGTCAAAAAAGAGGGGGGGAAAGTGGTCGTTGCCAATGGAAAGCTCTCTGAAAAATCGCTCAAGCGCTACCTTGCCTTCCGCTCCTTTAGCCGCCCTCTTTTTAACACCGTGGACCACTTCTGCCTTCAAGGAGAGACCTACCTTGAGCGCTTTTTAAAGCTCGGGATTCCTCCCGAAAAGCTCACCATTACCGGTAATTTGAAGTTTGACATTCCCGCAAAACAGGGGAAAACCCTCTCTCTTCCTTTAGAAGAGGGGGACAAAGTGATCACGCTCGGCTCAACCCATGAAGGGGAGGAGACCCTCCTTCTCAAGCAGCTTGCCCCTTTTCTTGCAAAAGATCCTCATCTTAAGGTGCTCGTAGTGCCCCGTCATCCTGAGCGGTTTAAGCGGGTAAAAAGTCTTATCAACCATCCCCAAGTGACCGTCATCGATCAGATGGGGGTTCTCCCTGCCTGCTATGCCCTTTCTCACCTAGCCATCGTGGGGGGGAGTTTTGTAAAAGGGGTGGGAGGCCACGATGTTTTTGAGCCGGCCAAGATGGGAGTGCCCAGCCTGTTTGGCCCCTATATGCATACCCAAGTGGAGCTCGATCGGGCTCTTACCCAAGCGGGGGCTGGCATTAAAGTCGACGCAGCCCACCTTCCCGCTATTGTTGAAAAACTTCTTAACGATCCGAAGCTCCATGAAGAGATGGGAGAGAGGGGAAAAGCCTTTGCTCAAAAGGCTGTTGGAGCTGCATTCCGCACTTGGAACATCCTTTCAAAAAACTTGCTATAAATAGCTAATTTCCTTATACTTATTTCAATTAATTTTACATAAGGAGGAATAATGACCACTATTGGAGAAATCAATGGTGGGGGAACCGATATCCCCCTTTCTAATGAAACAGCAGAAGTGAATGAAAAAGAGGGAGCACTTGAAACAGAAAAGTCATCTTCCGGTGCCTCAAACGATTTAATGAGCAAACAGATTGCTAGATATCGGATGCTTGAACACTGCTTGCACCAGCAGTTTAAGGAGCGGCTTGAAGAGAAAACAGAGCAGGAATTGATTGAACAAACTGGAAGTCGTTTAGGGCTTTTGGACTCTGATGTCGATGGGGTTGAGGTTGACTTTATGTCTATAGACACATTTCAGTGGCTTTTAGCCTACCTTCAAGAAAAAGCTCCTCTTTGCTTGGGTGCGATTGATCTTCAAAAAGTCATGAGCCATGTTCTAAACGTTTCCCTTGGTGAAGCAAGCCCCAAAAAAGAGGGGGCTGATCTTGCTATAAAAGTTGAGGGGGAAGATGCCCATATAACAGCCCAAATCGATATGGGAAAATACAGGATTATTGCGAACCCCTCTGCGCAAATGCCAATTAGTATCTTTGAAGGGGATACCCTTATCGCTAAGATCGACCATAAAATCCAAAAAGTACGCAATTGCACAAAGTCAGCTCTTTTTGGAGCAATATTGACCCTTTTTGTGGTTGCAGAGATTCATAACCAAGGAAAAAAAGACCTTCCAATCACCCAAAAGCTTATTGATGGTGTTTTTCCTAAAGCTTATGAGCTATATAAAGGATTTACAACAGACTTTCGTCTCCATGTGATAACCGAATTCGTTGACTACTGCAAAAATAATAAGGTGACGCGCAAGAGAAGGTGTGCAGTCACACTCTTTCACATCCTCGAAAAACTCTCGATTTTTAACCGAAAAATCCCACAGGAAAAAGCGATTGCCATCGTTAAAGATATCATCGCTATTACCGATCGCTATAATCTTGATAGCTTTTATGGATTCTCCAAGGATAAAAAGACACTGATGTATGGGTGTGCCATTCACTTTTTAAAAAGAGCAGGTGTTCCTGAAGAGCATGCTCTTTTTAAGACTTTAAAGGAGAAGGATGATCGCGCTGAAGCTTGGGGGGCAAGACATGTCCTTAGGGTTGCTCTTTTTAGCAATCGTCCCATTGAAACATTCTATCAAGAATACCAAAAGCACTTTGGCATCAATGAAAAAGATGAACATAAGCAAACTCCTATCTTTTATGCGGCTGCTTTTAGAGCAAGCAAGGGAATCAAATATCTGCTTACAAAAGGGGCTGACTTAACCCAGATCAATGACTATGGGGAAACTCCGCTTCATATCGCTTGTAAACAAAGTGATTATACCGATTGTTGGGACCCTATTAGAGAGGGACATCGTTTATTTCCCGTTTCCCATAATCAAACACTCAGAGCGCTTAGGCTCCTTATTGAAAGAGATCCTCGTACAATCGGAATGTTAGATGATTGGGGCGATACCCCAGCAGATAACCTCCATCAAAAGGCGATGACAGAGGCGCTGATCTCCATCGTAAAAAAGGTAAAAATTACCAAAGAAACCGCTCCAGGCCTTTTTTCCTTTGCATTCTCGACCAAAGATGAGCTTTTTATGCGGAAGATTCTCATTACCAGTAAGAAAACTATCCTTGAAACAGTTCTTCAGAACCCTTATCGTCGCATTTTAGTTTTTACTGAGTGTGCTCTTTTAAAGAATTCCGAATTAACAGGACTATTAATCGATTATATCAAGTTGCCTGAGTGTGACTACTTCGAAGAAGAGCCGCAGCTAATCTTCCGCCTTCTTAAAGGGGGGGCTTCCCCTGAAACTTTCACTCAAATTATTAAAGAGTTCCCTGCCGTTGTCACCCACCTCAGTAAGGCGCATCGGTCCCTTGCTGAGGTGCTCCAGGAAAAGGTTACTCAGGGAAAGACAAAGTGGCTACCCGTGCTATTTTTGGTCAACCAAACTTCAAAAGGCTCTTGTCAGGCGGCATAAATGTCTTAAAAAAGATTTCCCTTGAAGGGAAATCTTAGAATCCTATATACTGATGCTTTCAACTTACCGCGGGGTGGAGCAGTGGTTAGCTCGTCGGGCTCATAACCCGAAGGTCGAAGGTTCGAGTCCTTCCCCCGCTAATTTCCCGGCGGCATAGCTCAGTTGGTAGAGCAACGGAATCATAATCCGCAGGTCCTTGGTTCGAGTCCGAGTGCCGCTACTTTTGGCAACAGGAATTTCCCATCTTGTCCTTTCAGAAGCAACATCTTTTTCCCCCATCTTCCCTCTCTTTCCTTCGCCTACCCTTGAGGGGTATGTCTCAGTCTCTCGAGGAAAGCTAAGGAAAAAATCTGCCACTTCTGAAAGGACAATCCGGAAAAATCCTATTGCTTTTCGCGCTCTATAGGGGCTGAAAAGAACAATGCAAGAAAATCCTGATGGGAAGTTAGGACATCCTCGCAGAGCGAGGAGCTTAACGGTGAGGAGCAGCCCCAAGGGCTGCCGGTAAGCTTTACCCCCATTTAACCAAAAAGGGACTGGCAGACAGGGGTGCCTCAAAGGCACCGGTTAACTAAAACGATCCTTGTTCTCCACAACCTT
>NZ_JAAEJV010000075.1 GCF_015356785.1 Candidatus Neptunochlamydia vexilliferae
GAAATGCTATTTCCTTATAGTCCCTCCATGGACGAAATTTTAGTAGCTTAAAAATGGTTAGGGGGGCTATTCAAATTTTTTATTCCGGGAATTGCTGGAAATTCTTCAGAAAGATTGCCTTTAATATTACAGGTGCAGTAAAATGTTTTCTTGTCGAAGGAGGCATTATGTTAACGCAATTTTTCTCTTACTTCATAGACCAGAAATACCTGTCAGAAGCACCGGATCGATTTAAGTACCAAAGTGGCTTTTTAAAAAAGCGGGAGGCGGAGCTTCTATCAACTACAACTACCCAGGGTGCTGACGATACCGCTCAGTATCATACGATGCCCTTGGATAAGGATGCCCAAGAGGAAAAGCTGGTCAAGAAAAGCTACACCTTTTGCACAGATACCGCTACGGAAGACATCAGAATGGCGCAAGAGCCGAACATGGTCGCTAACCTTTTAAGATTGATGGCAGTTGCAACCCCCCTCCTTTTTGTTACCAAAGTGATATTAAGAGGACTCCGCCTAGTTGTCCTTTTTGTAGGAGTTTTCTTTCACACCTTTGGAGAGGTTTATGCGAATAAAGAAAAGAAGAGGTTGCCCGAACTTTTTGTCGAAAGGTTTAGCTTTCACTTCTCAAAAAAGTTCAACAAGCTTTCAGATGTTTGGAAAGAGTTTAAGCGGGATGTATTATGTTTTATTCCAATGGAAGTTGCTGCGATAAAGGGGGCCTTTAGCCCGCCCCAAGAAGCTTTGAGGATGCAGTCCATCTTCACTAAAAAGGAATTTGAGTGGAATCTAAACGCGGATCCGCGGATGACTTTTGTGACAAAGTTTATCCAGTTCTCGGCAGAGACAGACCCACAGAAAAAGTTTCGAAAGTTCGATGGGATGAACTCAGCCTTTTACCTCTACCAGTGTCAGCTTCCCTTCACAGATGAGAAGAAAGAGAGGGTAGATCCGCAAGGAAAGACTTTCTCAACCTACGCAAAGCTTGTTGAACATTATAGTAAGCAGCCAAAGCTACTTAAAGAGCAAGTCGAGCAGCAAGAAAAAAAGAAGTAACTATAGATTTTCGTCTTTTTCGAGATAATCAAGGGTGGTGATTTGCCGCACATCAAGCTGCGACTCAGCGATCAGCACCTGCTTTCCCCCAACTTCGATCAGGTAGAGCATCGATTTGGGACTTAAGGGACGTTTTTCCAAAATCTTGACCGACTTGAGAACATTAAATGTCTTCAGCCTTCCGTGAGAAATCTTTTTAAACATCCAGATCGTTAAGATAATGAGGACGAGAAGGCCGACGAGAACCACAATGGTTTTGATGAAGGCCGCTTCGTAGGACTCCGTTGTCTCATGGACTGCGGGAGGCACAACCACCTTTTCTTCCACGGCGGGTGGGGGAGTTTCTGGAGCCTTCTCCTCAGCGAGGAGTGGGGTAAAGAGGAGGATCAAAAAAAGTTTCCAAAGCTTCATAATTTTATTGTGGGTAGAAAGGGGATTTTTGTCTATAATGATCTTTATGGATAAAGGAACGATAGCTCTCGATATTGACGGAACCATCACCGGTTCCGACCATCTGATCCCAGCCGAAGTGGCTGACTATTTTGAAACCCTCCACAGCGAAGGGTGGCAGTTTGTCTTTGTCACAGGACGCCCCCTCTCCTTTGCGATGATGGCTCTTCCTAAACTCTCCTTTCCCTATTTGCTCGGGGTTCAAAATGGGGCCGATCTTTTAGAGATGCCCTCTAAAAAGTCTGTCGATCGGGCCTATCTTGGCCTCGATATAGTCGAGATGGTTGATGGGCTTTATGAAGGATGTCCTGGTGACTTTTTGGTCTACTCGGGCTATGAAAAAGGGGACATTTGTTACTACCGTCCCGACCGTTTCCCTTCTGAGATGCAGGGGTATTTAGAAGAGATCCAAAAACTTTCTGGCTCTCCCTGGAAGCCAGTCACCGACTTTAACATCGAAGACCAGCAGACCTTTCCTGTGATTAAATGTATCGGCCCCTTGAAAATGCTTGAGGGGTTTTATCACAAGCTCCAGGAGCTTGAAGAGCTAAAGGCAACGCTCATTCGTGATCCAATCTCTGGAGTTTTCCACCTGATTTTGATCACCCACAAAGATGCCAACAAGGGAGCGGCACTAGCCACCTTTGTGAAGAAATATGGGTTAAAAAAGCCGGTGATTGCAGGAGGCGATGATAACAATGACATCCCTCTTCTAGAGCAAGGGGATGTCCGGATTGTGATGGAAGGGGCCCCAAATGGGATGGGAGAGCTTGCCCATATCATGGCCCCTCCTGCCTATGAAATGGGAATTATCGAAGGGATTCAGAAGGGGATGGAATGGTGGAAGAAAAACGGCAGCTAATCGACCTTGCCCTTCAGGCAGCGCGCCACTATGAAAGTCCCCAAACCGGACTCATCCATTTTTGCTATGAAGATGAAGGCTCGCGCGAAACCATCCCCCTCTTTGAAAATTTTTGCTTTTGCCTCGCCCTTTTGCGCACCTTTTCAAAAGATAATGTCGAAGAGGCCAAGGAGAGGTTAGAGCGCCTCCTAGCCTTCCAGCTTGAAGAGGGGAATTTCCCCACCTACCTCCACCAGTACCCGAATAGGGGATGGTCCCGCCACCCCTTTTTCCCCCTCCAACTGATTAGCAAACACTTCCCCTTTATCAAGGTCAATGCAGGCATTTCCCCACCCCGCCCGAAAGCGATCACCTCCTCTAAAGATGCTGCCCTCGAAGCGCTCCATCTTCAGCTAGAAGATCAGCCCCTCCAAACTCTTGCCCCTTATTGGGATCCCGACTACCACCTCTACGCTGGTCCCCTTGCCCAGGAAAAGCAGCGGGGCTCCCTTCCCGATCTCACCCTCTTCGATCTTTTTATGGCAAATGCGACCCGCACCTTTACCCCACGCATCTTAAAACTCCACCCCGTCCACCTGCAAGCCGCCCTTGTCTTTCCCACCGAAGAGGTCCACTGTGTGCCGACTAAAGGAGAGCGGACTGTGTGGCAAGAAGGGGACCACCTCCACACCCTTGTGTGTGATCAAAAGATTGAAGAAGGGCAGATCATCTATCCCGAAGAGATCCCCGATGAGAAAAAGCGGACAGAGCTAAGTTTTTATGTCGATCACCATCCCGATCTGGAGATCCGGATTAATGGAGAAAAAGGCACTGTGTTTAGACTGGGCGATCGGGTGACGATTCACACACCCACCCAGACCCAAACCCTTATTTTAGAAAAGGGGGAAGGGGAAGGAGCTTTTCTTGGCCACATTAGTCGAGGAAACCGCCCTTCTCAACTGCTCAAGAAGGACTTTATCGCCTATGATTGGAGAATCAGCCTCCGAACGCTGCGACGCAGCTCTAAGTTAACGCTTCTTCTTTCTCTTGCGCAAGTGTCGGACTGTCAACCGCCACACCCATCGCATGCATCCCATTGTCAACATACAGAGTCACCCCAGTAATCGCTGAGGCCTGAGGGGAAAGGAGGAAAGCCGCAGAATTGCCGATCTCTTCCGCTTTAAGGTCCTTTTGAAGGGGAGCGTTGTGGTGGGCATATTCGATCATCGCGCCGATAAAGCCGATAGCGCGCGCTGCCCGACTTCCCAAGGCTCCTGCAGAAATCGTATTGATCCGCAGTCCCCACTTTCTTCCCGCTTCCCAAGCAAGGGTGCGGGTATCACTTTCAAGAGCTGCTTTTGCGGAGCTCATGCCGCCCCCGTAACCAGGAACAGCTCGCTCGGAAGCGAGATAGGTAAGGTTAATCGCCGACCCATTTTCATTCATGATCGGGCCGAAATATTTGACCATGCTGACAAAGGAGTAAGCCGAAGCGCTGACCGCTGCAAGGTAGCCTTGCCGCGAGGTTTCTAAAAGGGGCTTTTTCACCTCAGGACCGTTGGCAAGAGAGTGGACGATGATATCGATTTTTCCAAAGTCTTTTTCCACTTGGGCAGCCACTTCAGAGACGGTGTAGCCCGAGTACTGCTTATACCGCTTGTTTTCCTTGATCTCTTCGGGGACCTCTTCAGGGGTATCGAAGCTCGCATCGATCGGGTAGAGCTTGAGGTAGTTCATCATCGAGCCGTCGGAAAGCTTCCGCGAAGCGTCGAATTTGCCCACTTCCCAAGATGTGGTAAAAATTTTTACAATTGGGGCCCAGGTGCCGATAATGATTTCACATCCTGCTTCCGCCAGCGCCTTTGCAATGGCCCAGCCATATCCCTGATCATCTCCAATTCCTGCTATAAAAGCTTTTTGACCTTTTAGACTCATCTGATTACCTCATGGTTAAGATGGAAATTTAACATATCAGGGGAAATTTGACAACAGGTTAGAGCATCTCTTGCAGGGCGTTTTCACAAAAAAGATTTGACCACTAACTTTCCCTATGAGGGATACCCCAATCCCTGCTTTCCCTGCCTACGTTCAAAATGTCCGATGGCACATGAATTTTTCGTAATTCATTGATAGTTAACATAAACAAAAAATAGGCATGGTTCAAAATAGGGTAACACTTTTTGGTCTTATGAAAGGTGCGTCGGGGGCGGGGCCCCCCGCTGCCCCCTTGAGCTTCAACCTGGCAAGCCAAATCGACCCTCCTCGGGGGGCCGTGCAAAGCACTGTTCCACCCTCGTGCGGGGCTCCGCCCCCGACGCACCTTTCATAAGACCAAAAAGTGTTACCCTATTTTGAACCATGCCCAAATATATAAAATCTTTTTTATGAAAACGCCCTGGCATCTCTTGGCGACACCCTCTAGCTCCGCTGCTTCCAACCCTCAGCGGTAAGGATCCGCCCGACGGGAATTAAGATCTTCACCTTCTTCACAGGGAGGGAAACAGAAGGTTCTGGAAGTTCTTCGACAGGGGTCACCTTCTTTCTAGGAGGGGCCTTTTTCTTCGGAGCCACTTTCTTTTTGGGAGCCACTTTCTTGCGGGTGACAACTTTTTTCTTCCGCGCAGGAGCGACCTTTTTCCGCGTGGTAGCGGTCTTCTTCTTTGTAGTTGCGGTTTTTTTGTGTTTAAAAATCTTTTTTAATGCTGCCATCATTATAATTTTTGGTTAATTTCAAACATAATACAATTTAACCATTTTAGTTGCAACTAAAATAATCCTTGCGACTCAGGAGGGAATGCGTTACAATAAGCCTTATGAAATACCTAAAAATGGATCCCTTTCAAAAGCACCTCGATGAGGCCCTTCCCGACCACCCCTCGCCGGTATACTTTGTTTGTATTGCCGACGCCGATGAGCGGCGGTTTGTGGCAGAGCGGATTGTAAAGAGTCTGGGTCTCCCCACCCAGTGGTGCGATGGGGAGACCTTTTCCCGGGAGCTCGAAACCCCCTCCCTTTTTGCCGAAAAGAGGGTCCTTATCTGCGACTCCTATGAAGGAAAACAGTTACACCTGTCGGACGATCTTATCCTGGTCCTGACGAGTAAAAGTCCTACAGCGCTCACCAAAAAACTTGAAAAAGAGGGGGTCACCCTCGATCTTTCAGGGGAAAAGCCGTGGGATCGGAAACCCCGTCTCCAGCGGTGGCTTTTAGAGATTGCCCATGCGGGAGGAAAAAAGCTCGACCCCGCTGCTGCCGCCTACCTTTTAGAGTTTTCCCCCGAGGCTTTTGCCCCCCTTGTGAGCGAGGTTGAAAAAGCGCTGGTCTACACCGGCGATGAAAAAGAGGTGACCCTCCAAGCTGTAAAGACGATCGCCACCCTTGACCCCAAGCAAAATGGGTGGCAGCTTTCCGAGGCGGCTGTCTGGGGCGGTCCTGCCCTTTTAGACGATACCGATCTCTACTCCCTTGTCGGGCAACTCCGTTACCAGCTTGCACTCGGCCTTCAGGTTGCGGAAGGGAAACCGGCGAAAGGCTCTCCCAAAAAGATCGATAAGATCCGGGCTAAGGGACTTCAAGCTTCCTTTTATCGGGAGGGGTTCCAAGACCTTTTTGAGCTCGAGATGAAGCTCCGCTCGAACATCTCCAACCAAGCGCTCCTTTTCGATCATTTCCGCGCTAAACTTGCAGCGAGGCGAGATGGATAACGGACTCTACTTACTTCCTAACTTTTTGGGGGAGGAGCTCGAACCACAAGCCTTTTTTCCCCGCGCTGTCGAGGAGGTGGTCCCCACTCTCGATGGGCTGATCGCTGAAAGTGAGAAGGGGGCACGCCGTTTTCTTAAACAGTTTCACCCCTCCTTCCGCGAGGTGCCGATCCTCCTTCTTAACGAACACACCGATACAATCGACACCCTCCTCGCCCCCCTCCAAAAAGGGGAGCGGTGGGGGCTTATTTCCGACGCAGGATTGCCCGTCCTTGCAGACCCAGGCGCCCGCCTGATCCGCCGCCTCCACTCCCTTAACATCCCCGTCCAGACCTTCCCGGGCCCTTCCTCTCTCATCTATGCCCTCCAGCTCTCTGGCCTTTCCGCCCAAAACTTCACCTTCCATGGCTATCCCCCCCGCGACCTCAAAGCGCTTAAGGAAAAACTTCGCACCCTTCCCAAAAATCAGACCCATCTCTTTATCGAAGCGCCCTACCGGACCGACAAATTTCTCCAAACGCTCATCGGGGGACTTCAAGATGAAACCGACCTTTCGGTTGCCTGGAACCTCACCCTCCCCACCCAAGGAGTCCGCACCGACAAGATCGCCAAGTGGAAGAAAAAAGGACTTTCCCTAGGAAAGGTTCCTGCTGTCTTTGTCATAGCCTCAGTACACGACAATTTTTTGAAGGTGAAGGGCAAGCGAGGCAAAACCAGATTTTCTTGAATGACGAATCCCATAGCCAAAGCGCTATGGGTGAGGAAAAAAGGACATCTGATAAAGCCGCAGCTGCGGCCTTGTTCGCTTTTTCGCACACTTTTTCCTGAACAACAAGCCCCTTATTTTTTTAAGTCTGCATACTTAGTTGGATGAAAGATGCGTCGGGGGCAAGCCCCCCGCTGCCCCCGACGTATCTTTCTTACATATACCACCGATAAATGTGCGAACTTTTTACCTGTAAAGGT
>NZ_JAAEJV010000076.1 GCF_015356785.1 Candidatus Neptunochlamydia vexilliferae
TTCTGCCCTTACCTTTTAATAGTTTGCGAAAACAAAATTTTATAAAAACTGCAAATTAATCACAATCAAGGGCTTAAAATTTTAGCGGGAATTGCTGTTGGGTGAATGATCGTCCATAATGATTCCTCCAGGGCCTCAGCTTCTACATATAACATTCGCCTAAATGTTGCCAATACGGTATAGTTAGGAGTATGTCTATTCGTGTTTTGTCAGATCAAACCATTAACCAAATCGCTGCGGGCGAGGTGATTGAAAATCCCGCTTCTGCGATTAAAGAACTGATCGAAAATGCGCTTGATGCAGGGGCGAAAAATATCACCGTTGAGATTGAACGGGGAGGCTTTTCTCTGATTCGGATCAGTGATGATGGATGTGGAATGAGCCAGGATGACCTTTTACTGAGCATCGAGCGGCATGCCACCTCGAAGATTCAAAAAGCCGACGACTTAAACGAGGTCCTCACTATGGGTTTCCGAGGAGAAGCCCTCGCCTCCATCGCTGCAATTTCCAAAATGAAGATCACCACCGCCATTAAGGGAAACCCGTTAGGCTCGGAACTTGTTTCCGATGGAGGGAAAATCCGGAGCATCGAAGGGGCAGCCCGAAGGCCGGGGACAACGATCGAGATCCGCGCCCTCTTCTTTAATGTTCCCGCACGAAAAAAGTTTCAAAAGTCTCAAAGGGCGGCCCAAAATGAGAATGTAAAGCGGCTTTACATCTTCGCTTTGGCCCATCCCAAGGTCCGCATCCGCTTAATTGTGGATGGGAAAGAGGTGCGCGATGTTTTGCCGGGAAGTTTGAAGGAGCGGTGCGATGCCGTTCTAGGAGAAGGGTTTTTAAGCGGAGCTTCTCCGATCGATTATGCCGATAACGGATGCGAAATTGAAGGTTTTATCGGGTCTCCTCTCGGTGCTCGAACGAATCGACTGGGGCAATATCTCTTTGTCAATGGGCGGGCCGTTTTTTGTCCTCAAATCTCTTATGCGGTTTATGAAGGGTTTGGAACCCGGATTGACACTCGCCTCCACCCCACCTTTGTCTTGCACCTCACTCTCCCGACAGCATGGGTTGATGTCAATGTTCACCCCCAAAAGCGGGAAATTCGCTTAAGGGAAGGGAAGGTGATTCAAGATGCCCTAAGGAAAGGGGTGATGAGCTCTTTTAAAGGGAGCGCGCCAACACCACCTCTTAAAAGGGAGTGGAACTTTGAGGAAACCCCACTCCAGTTTCAAGAAACCCCAAAAGTAGAGCCCCCAACATTCGATTTACAGCTTCCAGCGGAAGAACTGTCGGTGCTTGGCCTTTTTGACTTCTTTCTCATTGTTCACCCCACCCCTTTACTAGAACCTCCTTATGAAAATGCTCCCTTTGATGGCCTTTTTTTGGTCGACCTCGAAGGAGGGGCTGCTCGGCTCCTTTATGAGCACTTCTTAAAAGAAAAGAATCCCCCGCTTCAGACCTTGATGATTCCGCTAACCCTCGAATTTGTGCCTCAAGAAGGGGAGGTACTTGCTGCCCATCTCGATGAGATTAAAAAGATGGGAATCGACCTTCGCCCTTTTGGAGAGGGAAGTTTTATCGTTGACGCGCTGAACCCTGAAATTGGTGAGGGGGAAGTGGAAGGACTCCTCCAAAAGTTCCTCGAGGTCTTTGATCAAAACCTCGCCCAAAAAGAAAGGGAAAAAAAGCTTGCTTTCACCCTCTCTTCTTATGCAAGATCACGAAAAAAGGGATGGACGATTTTAGAGGCGAAACGACTCGTTTTAGAACTTCTAAAAACAGAAGCTCCCTATCATTGTCCGAAAGGAAAAAAAACGGTGGTGCATTTAAGTCATGAAAAGCTCAGCTCCTTGTTTCAAAAAACGACTGCAACGGTTTCGTAAAGAGTTTTCGTCGATGGGAATCGAGGGTTTCATCATCGAAAATCCCACCGACATTACCTACTTCACTGGACTCAAACTTTCCCGCGGAAGACTTCTCATTTTGGAAAAAAAAGCGACCCTTTTTGTCGATGGAAGGTACACTGAAGTGGCAAAAAAGGGATCGCCCTATCCGGTTAAAGAACTTTCAAGTCAAGCCCTTAAAGAGGAATTGAAAGGAGCGACCCATTTTGGGTTTGATACGAGCCTTTCAGTTGCGGCTCATCGGGAGCTCAAATCATCCTTTACAAAGAAAAAGCTCAAAGGTTTTGACTTTCCCACTCAAAAGGTGCGGGCAGTCAAAGATAAAAAAGAGCTTCTCCTTTTAAAGAAAAGTGCCACCTTATTGCAGAAAGGTTTTTTGCATATTCGCAAAAAGCTAAAAGAGGGAGTGCGAGAGTGTGACATTGCTCGGGAATTTGAATTTTATGTCAAAAAAGAGGGAGCAGAGGCCCTTTCCTTTGAGCCGATTGTCGCATTTGGCCCGAATAGCGCCCTTCCCCACCACCTAAGCAGCACCCGGAAACTTAAAAAAGGGGATCTTGTTCTCATTGACATTGGGGTGGTCTTGAATGGGTATGCCAGCGACATGACCCGCTCGTTTTTCTTCGGTCAGGGAAAAAAGAGGCTTAAAGAAATCCACAAAACGGTTCTTGCCGCTCACAAAGCAGCTTTAAAAGAGTGTAAAGCGGGGACAAAAGTGGCCAAACTCGACCAAGCAGCGCGGAATGTGATGGGAAAAGATGAAAAGCTCTTTGTTCATGCGCTCGGTCATGGTATAGGTCTAGATGTACACGAATATCCACGGGTTTCGGATAAAGTCAGAGATGTAAAGCTAGAAGAGGGGATGGTCATTACGATTGAACCTGGGCTTTACATTCCGGGGCTTGGTGGCGTGCGCCATGAGGATATGGTTGTCATTACCAAAACGGGACACCGCAGGTTAACGTGAGTTTAAGATACCGTCTTTTTGTTTGGGTCGGCATTGTTTTTGCCGCCGCCTTTATCGTCTCTTTCTTCTGGGAAGAGCATGTCACGCGGCAAAGTCTCGAGCAGACCTACCAGGAACTCTTGGGGCAACTCGAGAAACTCAATGAAAAGAAAACAAGAGCGATCGAAGACTACCTTTCGGACTCTCTTTATAAGGTGCAAGCAGAGGTTGATGCCGTTCTTCAAGGGGTGGCAAAATATCAACTTGTCCGAAAAGGATTTGAGCCCTCTTTGGAAAATTTAAAAGAGGCGAACTGGCTCGATTCTGCTTCGCTCATGATTACCAATCGGTGGATCGATTTCATTCAAAGTACCAATGAAAATAGCCTCATGTCAGAGATCATTATCGATGATAATCGGCTGAGTGATACCTTTCATTTTTCTGGGGGAGAGTCGTTCCATTTAGTAGCAGCGCGAGACCCTGTAAAGCCAAGTGAGTGGCAGGGCCCTTATGTTGGGGTTACATTAGACATTGGCTCTCTACATGAGGTTGGAGATGAAGAAACGGGGGCTGCCGAGCTTTACTACGTTTTTTTTAGACCTGAAACCATTTTGAATTTTAAGGTCGATGCCGATGCGGGGAAAACATTGGGCCTTTCGATCAATCTTTTGGAACCTTTTTTAAAATGGGTTGAGGTTCCTACGAAAGAATTTTACTTGGGAAAGTTGGTTGAGCAAATTTTAGCCGCTCAAAAATATTTAAAAGCAAACCCTGGAGCTCTTGCCGTTGATGAAAATTGGAAGCGGGGGATCGAAGAAAAGGAAAAAACGTTTAAGAAGAAAAGTTGCTTTACGAAAGACCGCCCTGTTTTAGGAAGGCAGGTCGATGTTTATATCGATGAGTATGTCGATCACTATAATAAGGTGGGGCTGATCTGGGGACTATCCACGCTCACTCACTCCTCCCTTTTTGGTAAGGACCCCCTGTCTCCCCAAGCTCCTGTAGGAATGGGGATGTTTAATCAAAAAGATTTTTGTGGAAAGGCCCTTTTAGCCGAATCGGTTTTTTATAATCAGCCCAAGTATCCTGTTGGTAAAAAGGGGGAGAAAATCAACCAGTTTGATATCATCACTCCCGATGATATGCACCGCGTTTTTTTTGGGGGTACTCTCAAACTTGAAGCGTGGGAAGGAGACCAAACCCGCACCGGCTACTTAACCATTGGAAACCGGGGGGTGGGAATTCTCCGCTCTCTTTCTCGTTCGACCCATAAGACAGCCCTATTTGTTTCGAGTAATAAGGTGATTTCAGGCTTTGATCCAGAAGGGAACTGGTTAAGAGATCCTAGCTGGTATCAAATCCCCGTTCAGAAGTTTATTGGGCAACCCTCAGGGTGTATTACAATTGGTGGAACCGAGTACTTCTTCCTCCACATCGCGGTCCATAAAGATGTCGACCTCCATTTCTTTATGTTTACTCCAAAAGCAGAAGAGTTTGCTTTTATTGATGCGATGAATAAAAGTGCTGAGGAAATTGTTGAGAAGATCTCCTTACAAATGCGTCTTGCTGCCATTGGGGGGCTCCTCTTTGTCTTGGTTTTACTGAGCAACATTTCGAAGAGGATTACCCGTCCCATCTCTCACTTAGCGAAAGTGACAGAGACCGTTGCTGAAGGGAAACTCGATGATATTGAAATCCCTGAAGAGACCGAAAGTAAGCGGCATGATGAGGTGGCAACCCTCTACCATTCCTTCTTTGAGATGGTCAAAGGACTCCGAGAAAAAGAGCGGGTCCGTGGAGTCCTCAATAAGGTGGTTTCAAAGGAGATTGCTGAAGAGACCCTTAAAGGAAATGTCCAACTTGGTGGAGAAGAAAAGCGGGTGACCGTTCTATTTGCCGATATTCGTGGCTTTACAAAGATTACCGAGCAGATGGATCCGAAAGAGGTGATTCAACTCATCAACACCTGCATGACCAAGGCCTCTGAAACAGTCGATAAATATGGAGGGGTGATCGATAAATATGTCGGGGATGAGGTGATGGCTCTATTTGGTGCCCCGATTGAAAAAGAAGGAAGTGTCTTAAGCGCGATTAAGAGTGCCATTGATATGATAGAGGCCCTTAAGGGGTGGAATGAAGAGCGGAAAAAAGAGGAACTTCCCAAGATTGAAATGGGAATCGGGATCCATACGGGCAACGTCGTTGCAGGGAATATGGGGGCGGAAAACCGCCTCAACTACACCGTCTTAGGTGCCAATGTGAACCTTGCCTCACGGATCTGTTCAAAGGCAGCGCCCATGCAAATCCTCATCAGTGAAGCCACTCTTGAAGAGGTCAAGGCTCATATCGATTGTGAAAGCCTTGAGTCGATCGAACTTAAGGGCTTTACAAACCCTGTGGCTCTTTATGTGGTGAAGGGGTGTGTGTAAGAGGGCATCACCCAACCATTCCTGCTGCTTAGGTTCTTCCTATGGGGAATTTCTGCGTTACCCTGCTTCGACAACCCACTTTGGGGTTGCCTGCATCGGGTGCCTTGAACTTTCCTCATAGTAACCTGAACTTCGGGTTTATTTTGCTTTACATGTGTGATTAAAAGGGTAGCTAACCAGTTCTCCATGCTTCGAGCAATAGTATGATGCATCTATTTCATCAAAATATCGCCACAGATACCCCTTCCTTTAGGCAGGAATGATTGACAGTGCTACTGTATTAACTATTAACCGGTTTGTTGTCGAACCGTAACACCTTGGAGCGCTCCTTAACCCGTTTGAGGGCAAAAAGAGAAATCAAAAACCCAATCGGGAAGATGAGAAAAGCGATCCGGAAATCGGTTGCCGAGTAGAAAGGGACCCCATCGATCAGCGTTCCGTCCCAACTTAGGTCGAGAAGTTTCCCCGATAGGGGTTGGATAAGGGCTGGAATTCCCATAATGAGGACAGCAGCCACTCCCATCGATGTTCCGGTAAGCTCTTGTGGGTTGTTTTCCGTAATGGCTGGATAGCCCAGAGCTTGAGAGCTTGTGAAAAACCCGAGCAGGAAGAAAAGGAGGGTAAACATCTGCTCACTCGGATGGGGAAGGGTTAAAATAACCATGAAAATAGCCAACGAAACAACCCCTCCAAAGGCCATCAGCTGTCGTCGCCGCTTGATCTTATCGGAGATCCATCCATAAATCGGTGAGCCGACAATGGTTCCCATACAAATCATACTGACAATCATCGAGGCATTTTCAATCGAAACGCTATGAACTTGAGTCAAAAAGAGGGTTCCCCAAACAGCGCTGATAATCATAAGGGGAAGGTTCATGAAACAGGTGTAAAGCCCACAACAAATATTATGGAGGTTTAAGATCGAGCGCTTCAATCCTTCAAAGAAGGGGAGTCCTTTTTCCTTCACTTTTTCGATCGGCTTGGGGGCATCTTTGACAAAGGCAAAGATAAGGGCAAAGAGGGCAACGCCAGCAAAGGCATCGATCATCAGGGCCTGTCTCCAGCTAAAGTGGCTTGCTAAAAGGGAGAAAGGGCGCTGCGCAATGATGCCCCCAAACATCCCAATTGTGATCATCAGGCCGACAAGAAACGCTTGCTTTTCTTTTGGAAACCAGCGGGAGATGAGCATGATACAACTTAAGAAGCAAAAGGCATTTCCAATGCCAGAGAGAAAGTGGCAAACTGCAGCCATCCCTAAACTATTTGCCTGTGAAAACCCCGCTGTTCCAAGGAGGCAAAGGAGGAGGGCAACTAAAATCACTTTTCGGACCGAAAAGCGGTCAAGAATCATCCCTGCAGGGAGGAGGAAAATCACATCGGCTAAAAGGTAAGTGGAGCAGAGCGATCCAAATTGGGTCGCGCTTAAGTTTAAATCTTTAATGAGCATTGGGGAAATCGCATTCATCACATGGAGTTGAAGGAGTTCATAAGCGAAGAAAAGAGAGGCCGACAAACAGACAATCCAGGGAAGAAGGGTGTTTTTTATTGTGTTCATCAAAATATCGATGCGGATACCCCTTCCTTTAGGGAGGGGAGGAAGCATCGCTCCTTTTTAGATTGTTTAATTTGTAGCCATGGTTTAAAATAGC
>NZ_JAAEJV010000077.1 GCF_015356785.1 Candidatus Neptunochlamydia vexilliferae
ATAAACACGATATGGTATTTACAATCCCATTTAGAATGAGATAAACTCTCAAAAGACGATGTTGTATTCATAATTTTTTCCTTTGTTGGTCTGCCAAGCCCAACAAGGAAAATACAACATCGTCTTTTTTCACTAAATCTTAAGGCCAAGCCTTGAAAGTCCACTGGTCAAACCAGTGGCTTACCTGTCAATGAGTTAAAATTTACAACAAGCGAAGAGCTTACTAAAAAAACATTTACTTGTCAAAATTTTCCAAATTCAGATAAACAGCTTGGAAAGCTATTAGAAGCCTTGAAGGAGTTTGTGCTGCGCGATTCAAAAGCTTATTTTTTTGAAGTTTTTGTTGTATGCTTGAAAAAAGGATCTTTTGTTACGTCAACAGAGTTTCTCTATACCGGTTTGGTAAGCCACCGCTGCAGGCTCCGATAGGAAAGCCTGCGGCTAAGTGGCTACCCATCTTATAAGATCTTATATATTCTTATATACTTCTTATAAGATCTTACACCCTGTTTTTCTCTATGAAAAATGCTACATACATACCGGTGATTTGCTACACATATACCGGTGATTTGCTACGACTATAACGAAAAACAAGGTGTTTTAGCTACAAGTATCCCGGCTATTTGCTACAAGTGTCCCGAACAGAAGCTTTTCTAAACCAAGTAATTGTTAAAAATTAGGGTCTATTAGAGCTAACTATAACATCAGAGGAAAAAAGTTCAAGAGATCTTAGGCCGTGATATAGGGCTTTAGGCAGACCTGAAAAAAAGGAGCCATCCTCTGCTACAAGCATAACGAAAGATATGAAAAAGGGGGTGCTACAAGTATCCCGAAAGAAGGTAGGGATTGTGCTTTTAGGCTGCTACATAGAGGATCTCAAGGAGATAGGAAAAGTTAGAAAATCTCTCTGCTACAAGCATAACGAAAGGTGGAAAAAGACGCTTGCTACAAGTATCCCTAAAAGCGGTAGAGATCATGTTTTTAGGCTACTACATAGAAGGCTTCAGTTAGATAGGGAAATAAGGGGGAAACTCCTCTGCTACAAGTATAACGAAAGATATGAAAAAGGGATTGCTACAAGTATCCCGAAAGGAAGTAGGGACCGTGTTTTAAGCTGCTACATAGAGGGTTTCTGTTAGATAAGAAAATAAGGGGGAAACTCCTCTGCTACAAGCATAACGAAAGATATGAAAAAGGGGTTGCTACAAGTATCCCGAAAGGAAGTAGGGACCGTGCTTTAAGCTGCTACATAGAGGGTTTCTGTTAGATAAGGAAATAGGAGAAAACTCCCCTGCTACAAGTATAACGAAAGATATGAAAAAAGGGGTTGCTACAAGTATCCCGAAAAAGGTAAGGATCATGTTTTAGTCTGCTACCTAGAGGGCTTCAGTTAGGTAGAAAACTCCCCTGCTACAAGCATAACGAAAGATATGAAAAAGGGGTTGCTATAAGTATCCCGAAAAAGGTAAGGATCATGTTTTAGTCTGCTACCTAGAGGGCTTCAGTTAGGTAGAAAACTCCCCTGCTACAAGCATAACGAAAGATATGAAAAAGGGGTTGCTATAAGTATCCCGAAAAAGGTAAGGATCATGTTTTAGTCTGCTACCTAGAGGGCTTCAGTTAGGTAGAAAACTCCCCTGCTACAAGCATAACGAAAGATATGAAAAAGGGGTTGCTACAAGTATCCCGAAGAAAAGAACATTATGGGTTTTTTGGTTTTTCTGAATAAAATTATTGAAAATCAGGATTAATATGGAAAATGTACTTCATTTGGCCTTCCCTCCCTTCAACATATTCAAAAGAGGCTAGCAATCCTAGATTGGTTACTGTTTGTATAGCATCGCTAATGCGTTGTGCTACTCGCTTTTTTTGGCGCGATTGAAGGTATTTTGTGAGTTTAAGGACATGAGGTAGGCGCTCTTCGTTGATTTCAACAGTTGTCCGTTTAGAAGCAAGTTCTCTCATTAGGTAGTCTCTAAGGATATTCATTGCTTCTGTTACTAGCCGGTGACCACCGGCTGCTATTACCATTCTTTTGTTGATGTTGGTAGGATATTCAACGTATTTTGTGTTTATTTGTTCGACTAGGATTGGGTTAAAGCCGATAATGAGCTCTCCCTTAGAGTCAAATATAGAGGTGTTATCCGACATCTTCTTTAGGTCTTTTTCTTCGATACCTTCCGTGTATTTAATCACCTGTATAAGACTTTGGTACTCTTCTATTCGGTCTGTTAGAATTTTTGTCTTCCCCTTTTCGGTGACTTGTCTTTTACGGTCAAAGAGCATTAGGAACTTTTTTGCCGATAGATTCATGAGAGTTTCTCGCACAAATTTAATGTCTTTTCCTGAGTAGTTGGCATTTCCTAGATAAGTTTTATAAAGTTCTCCAGGTCTGATTCGAATTCTTGGGCTTTCTTTTTTCTCTTTTCCAAAAATAACGAGTGTAGGTTCGACATTCCCCTTGTAGTAATCAGGATCATGGGGATTGAGGTTTTGGCTTTTTTGATGGAGAAGGGTTTGGAGTGCATTTAAGAGTTTGTCTTCTGGTGCAGTTAGTCTGACTCCAACAGACTTTACTTCAAAGCCATGCTTTTCGATTTTTGATTTAATCGGTTTGGATTGAATCATATCGAAGATCGTTATTTGGTTTTTTTTAGGGAATTCATATTTTAGTTTTTGGTCAATCATGTGACCTGATTGGCGAAACTTTTCGATCCCCTTTTTCCCTGGATCCAGAAACTGTATTAGTCTTTGACTGTTGTTTTTAAGAAAAACCAAGTGTTCTAAAAGAGAGGTTTTTTCTTCTCCTTCCGGGGCATTGTCTTTGACATGCTTAATGAGGCTATTAAAACCCTCTTTTTTAAATTCTGGAGCAGCAAGGATTGCATCAAGCTTTTCTTCTAAGAGTTTATCCCAAATCGCTTCAATTTGATCTATGAGAGCCCCTTTTTTCGCAAGCTCTGCTAGGTTTTCTTTCGAAGAGCTTTCTATAACTTCTACTTGGGCTTCTTTAGAAGATGTCATTGTCTGTATCCTCTTTGGTAATTAATGGGTCAAATTTAGCAAAACTCTTAGAGAAATGAAGTGCAACTTCCCCTGTTTTTCCATGACGATTTTTAGCAATGATAAGATCTGCTTCTCCTGGACGGTCATTTTCATCATAGTAATCGGGTCTGAGTAGGAATGTCACAACATCAGCATCTTGTTCTATCGAGCCACTTTCTCGAAGATCGCTAAGTAATGGGCGGTGGTTGGTCCGTTCTTCGACTTTTCTTGAGAGTTGGGCGAGGCATACAATAGGGATATGGAGTTCCATAGCGAGGTTTTTTAGGTCTCGAGTAATTGTAGAGATCTCTACGAGTCGGGTTTCCCCTGTTCCTCGAATGAGTTGGAGATAATCGATAATAAGGAGTTTAATCCCCTTTTCTTCTTTAAGGTGGCGAATTTTTGCTGTGATATCATTTAGAAAGCAACTCCCCTCTTGAATGAAGATCGGTAGGCGGGAGATTTGAGGTTCGACTCTTTCGATAGTTTTCCACTCTTGACCTGTTGTTCTCCCTTCACGAATCGTATCGCCTGCAACGCCACTTTCCATAGAGAGCATTCTTTCGTAGAGTTGAATCGAAGACATTTCTAGAGAGACGATTCCAACGGGATGGTTTTTTGAGACTTTTTGGGCAAAGTTTAGGGCTAGGGCTGTTTTCCCCATTCCTGGCCTTGAAGCGATGATGATGAGGTTTGAGTTACCAAACCCTCCGATCGTTCGATCTAGGGCGTCATAGCCCGTTGAAACGCCATCTACGAAAGGTTTGTTGTGCTTTTGAAAGAACTCTCTTCTAAAGGCGAGCTCTGCAAGGTAGCCAGACTCCCCTTCTAAAGCACTGATTTCTGCAAAGCTTTGAGAGGTGCTTTTTAGGAGGTTTTTTGAGATTGCGCTAAACCGTTTAGAAAAGTTCTCAATGAAACTGGGAACGTCATGGGTTTTTCCTATTTCAGCGGAAAACTTTTTAACTTCTGAAAGAGCTTCTCGTTTTGCCCAGTTACTGTTTAAGATCGTGACATAACTTTGTAAGTGGATGGGAGATGGTGCGGTTTGAGCTAAGTCGAAAACGTAATCTGCCCCTTTTGCTTTCTCTATTAGGTCATGAGACTTTAGATATTCGATAAGGAGTTGGGTTTCGCTTGGCTTATCTTCTTTGTTTAGATGTGAAAGGGCGTCAAAAAGCGTTTGATGTTCTGCGTAAAAGAAGTGATGGCGTTGAATGCTTTCACAGCAAGCCTTTCTGTCTTCAATGCTGTTTATCATTCTGCCCAAGATTAACGCTTCTGCCTCTTGGGAGGCGATCTCCATAGTTTCAGTCATCGTTCCACAAAGTGTTAAGTGTAGCCTTCCTTTTAAGGCTACATGGTTTTGCATTGGAAGTCAACGATCAGTTGTGTGAATGATATCTTAAAAAACCTCTTTGGTTTTCAGGAGATTAGGCAGATATGCAACGGTTGCATATCTGGGTTGAGTGTTCCTATTTATCTATATGAGGTGACTGAGGGTCCTGAAAGAATCTGTTGCTAGCAGTCATTCGAATTAAGAGGTGAACCTCTAGGTGTGATGCAGAGAGTTTTCAGATATGCAACCGTTGCATATCTGGAGAAATTGTTGAGCCTTTGTTTGGGGTGTGATTAAAATCCGTACTCTATGAAAACCCTCTTTCTTTCGGGAAGTTTTCTACCAGATTTGCCCAGCTTATTAGAAAATTTGACAAACACCTATTAGCCTTTTCTCAGGAAAATGCCCCAGCCGCTTCCAAGGGGGTTCATAGAGTACGGATTTTAATCACACCCCTTTGTCTGATTTAAGTTGCGAGTGCGGTTAAAATCTGATAGATTAACGGAAATGTGGAATTCTATGATGAAAGATATGTTAGCGCGCTTTAAAACAACTAGGAATAAGATGAAAACAGTTACTTTTTGCTCCTTTAAGGGAGGAACCTCCAAAACATCGACGGCTCTGAACTTAGGGAGCTGTTTAGCCAAATTTCATGGAAAGAAGGTCTTACTTGTAGATCTTGATCCTCAAGCGAATTTATCGATTGGTTTAGGAGTAGGTGCTGATTGTTTAGAGACAATGGTTTTAGTTCTGCAAGAAAAAGCGCAGGTTGAGGATGTGATCGTAGAAACCTCTACACCGAACCTTTCTATTATTCCTGCAAACATCCTTCTGGATGGTGTAGAGAAGCTTCCACCACTTGGAAATGATTGCTACGCCCATGAGAGGGTAAGAAGAGCTTTGCAAAGTGTAAAAGATCAATATGACTACTGTTTCATCGATACACCCCCATCTTTAGGGTGGCTTACGCAATCTGCTTTTTTTGCCTCTGACTATTCGATGATTTGTGCGATTCCAGAGGCATATAGTGTGATTGCTCTTGGACAGCTCCAAAAGATTTTCACGACGGTGAATGAATATCATCCGATAGATGTACTGGGAGTTGTTTTTACGTTCTGGAATGAGCGTGGTGCGATTAATGAAGAGTTGCTTGAAGCGGTTGAGGAACATTTCCCAGGGAAAACATTAGAATCAAAGGTAAGAAGGGATAAGGCTGTCTCTAGGGCTGTGTTTGAAGGGGTTCATGTTTTTGATTATGAACCTTCGTCTAGGGCAGCAGATGACTACAAAGTTTTAGCAAAAGAGTTTTTGAGCCGTGTTGGCGACACGAAGAAAAAGTCTAAAAAGAAGGAGAAAGTGGGTGTCTAGGAAACTAAAGTTTGCCAACCCCGCGTTAAAGAAAGGTTCTGCGTCGAGTAAAAAGGTGGAATTTAACCTTGTTACCCAGACAAATAGCTTTAATGCGGTTTTTGACCTGCAAAAGTTAGACCCGGAGGAGGAACGTCAGCTTGAAGAGATTTTAGAGTCGAATTGGATTCCAGACAATTTGTCGAAGAAGGAATTGACTCAGAATATGACGACGTTAAAAGCGATTACTTCTGAAATCAAATCGATCTCTAGGCAGGGCGCTTTTTTGATAGGGGAGAGAGTTGTTAAAGCGCGTGAAATGTTAAAGGACTATCGGAATGGGACATTTACCGTTTGGTTGGAGTCTACTTTTGGAAGTTTGAGAAGTGGTTATAATATGTTGGCCTATTATGAGCTGTTTACGGCTCTTCCCAATGAAGGTTTGAGGACGAAATATAAGACGATGCCTCAAAAGGCTGCTTATAGCTTAGCGAATCGGAGAGGGGATTTAAGTCGGAAGCTTCAAATCATTGATCAATACTTCAACTTAAAAAGTAAGGATCTTCTCTCGATCGTTCAAGAAGAATTTTCTAGAGGGGACCGTCGGAGTAAAAAGAGTGTCGATTCTCAAGTAAAGGTGCTTCTTGAAACAACGGATCAGTTGGTAAAAAAGAAGCAAAAGCTCTCTAAGGATAACTTGGACGACATCAAATATGTGATCTCTCGACTTAGGGAGACTATCAAGAGGTAACTTCTCTTGTGGAGGGATAGGGGAGTTTTCAGTCTAAAGGGTGATTTGCGCCTTTTTAGGAGCTCATCACCTTTTCTTTGACCTTTTTGCCTGGAATAAATTTTACAGCGCGCTTTTGGGGGATAACAATAGGGATATCGGCCTTTTTGGGATTTCTTCCTATTTTTTGCTTGCGGATGATGGTTTCAAAGACACCAAAATCGCGAAATTCTAGTCGATCCTCGTTAGAAAGACTTTCTGTAACGCAGTTCAGAAGCTCTTGAACGATGATCTGTACGATCTTGGGGTCTAGAGCTGCCTCTCTTGCGATCTTTTGGATAAGGAGCTTTTGAGGGTTTCTCGCTGTTAAATTCTCATAGAGAAAAAATCTATTTTCCAAATAACTTTCCCCCAAATTTTCCTTGATTTCGGATTTTCTTTCCAGAGAAGAGTTT
>NZ_JAAEJV010000078.1 GCF_015356785.1 Candidatus Neptunochlamydia vexilliferae
GCTATTTTAAACCATGGCTACAAATTAAACAATCTAAAAAGGAGCGATGCTTCCTCCCCTCCCTAAAGGAAGGGGTATCCGCATCGATATTTTGATGAAAAAGCCCATAAGTCATGATTCTGAATCTTTGACTCATAACTCTTAAGCGGTGGATAAGCTCCTTTATAATCCTTCAAACCTATTTCATCGATCAATTTCAAAATTAAATCCCATATTTCATCTGTTGGACCTACTTCTAGACTCATGAGCTCGCCCACTACTTTTCCTGGATTAGCAAATGCTACACATCTGTTTTTTAGGGCCTCTTTTGCTTCTTTTAGCCGTTTATCGATTTCTCTAAAAGTCGGACGCTTCACTACTCTTCCTATATCATATTGTGGTATCAAATGATACCACAAACAGTGTTTTTTAGTCAAGAAAAACCATAGGCATTTCCTAATTAACATCTTAAAAAACATTCTAAGAGAGATCAAAGGGAGGAGTACGCAGCTTTAAATTATGCAGTAGCTGCTGCATAATTTTTAGCGATTTTTCTTCCGCGCTAGCTTTTCCTTCTTGAGAATCCCTTCGAAGAAGCGGGTCTCCTTAGCGATCACCCCCGTGAGAGCAAATAGAGCAATCAGGTTGGGGAAAGCCATTAGACCATTCAACATATTGGCTAGGTTCCAGACCAGCTTCATACTTAAAAAGGCGCCCGGGAAGACAAGAAGTGTAAAGAGGACCCGGTAGACCTTGATGGTTCGAATGCCACAGAGGTATTCGATACACTTTTCTCCGTAGTAGGCCCACCCTAGAATCGTTGAGTAGGCGAAAGGAATCAGGGCGATAGTGACGATGAGCCCTCCATAGGGAAGGATGCTGTCAAAGGCGCGCAGCGCCATTGCCGAACCATCAAGCATCTGTCCATCGGGACCAAGCTCTCCAAGGACGCCTGAGACGGCAATGACAAGACCGGTGATGGTGCAGACAATTCCGGTAGTGATGAAGACACTACACATCGAGACGAGAGCTTGCCGTCCTGGGGTGTCGGTTTGGGCAGCGGCGGCAGCAATTGATGAACTTCCAAGGCCTGCTTCACTGGAAAAGACGCCGCGGGAAATTCCAAACTGGATCGCCATCATGACGGTCGCTCCGATAAAGCCTCCGGTGGCTGCTTGCCCACTAAAGGCGGAGCGGAAGATGAGGACAAAGGCAGCAGGAACCGCTTCGATCTTGAGGAAAATAATGAGGAGCCCCCCGATGATGTAGAAGACAGCCATGGCGGGAACAAGAAGACCAACAATCTTCCCGATACTTTTAATTCCTCCGATGAGGGCAAAACCGACGAGTCCCATCAGGATGATCCCTGTCCAAAGGGGGCCGACTCCAAAAAGATCTTGGACAGCGAGGGAAACCGAGTTCGACTGGACGAGATTCCCAATCCCAAAAGAGGCTCCGATACCTAGGATTGCAAAAATCGCAGCGAGCCACTTCCACCCCATTCCCCGCTCAATATAGTACATGGGGCCCCCACACATCTCTCCATTTTCATCGGTGGTCCGATACTTGATAGCTAAGATCGCCTCTCCATACTTGGTGGCCATCCCGACAAGAGCTGCGACCCACATCCAGAAAAGGGCGCCAAGCCCCCCAATAGCAATAGCCGTTGCAACACCGGTAATGCTTCCGATTCCAATGGTCGCTGCTAAGGCGGTCATGAGAGCCTGGAAGTGGCTGATGTCCCCTTGAGCATTATCATCATGGCGGGTGAAGGCGAGCTTGTGGGCATAAACAAGGTAGCGGAACTGCAGGGCGCGCGTCCGAATGGTGAGGTAAACCCCAATCGCAATGAGAAGGATAATAAGAGGGGGTCCCCAAACCAAATTGTTGAGGAGATCAATGATCTGTTCAAATCGGTCCATGATTAGATAAAGTGGTTCCTTTTTAAAAAGTGGTGGGCCACATCATAGACGGTTTTTCCTTTCTTTTCCACTAAATAGTTGAGGCTTTGCATTTCTTTTTGGGAAATGGCCCCTTTGAGTTTTCTTAAGGTGGCGACTAGCGCCGGATGTTTGTCGAGAACATCTTCCCTTGTTAAGGGGACCGCTTCATAGGAAGGGAGGAGGTTTTGGTCATCGTCTAAAATTTTTAATCCCTTGCAAAATCCATCGGTCGTATACCCATTGATCACATCGGTCCCTCCCCTTTTAAGCGCGACATAAAGAAGGGTATGATCCATCAGCTTGAGCCCTTCGAAAGGGATGTGGTACCCTTTTCTTAAAATGTCTGCCTCTTCTCTTCCGTAGAATTCTTGGTCAAAAGAGATCTGAAGAGACACTGCTGCTAAGTCGGAGAGGGTTTCAATCCCCCATTTAGCAGCCACTTCAGGGTCCATCATGAGACCATATCTATTTTGGAAACCGAGCGGATCGAGCCAGACCATGTTGTACTTTTCTAAAAAGGTCTCTTTGAGCTCCTCAAAGGTGGCTCTCTTTTTTAAAATCGTTGCGGCAGCTGTCCCTGTATATTCGACATAGAGGTCGATCTCTTTTGTCTCTAGGGCGTGAAAGAGGATCTGGGTGCCATCAAGGCCATATTTCCGCACCACCTTCATCCCAAGGTCATGCTCAAGAAGCTGGGCGATGATCTCTGCTAAAATATGCCCCTCGGTACTTTTCCCTGCAATAGCAATACCACTTTTCTCTTTGAGTCCCATACAAACAGCCCCCACCGCAAAAGCGCCCAATAGGGAAAAGGTCAAAAGTAAAAAGATCAGTCGCCGTAAAATTCTATTCATAATATTGGTTATTATGTTAGTGTGGACTATGCAATATTTTCAATCGCAAACTCCCCTCTCCACACCTGAAGAGGTTCTTGCCAAACTTCCCCTTTCCGATGAAGAGAGGAAAACGGTGAGCACTTTCCGTTTAACGGCCGAGCATATTATGCGAGGAGAGGATGACCGTCTCATTATTTTTGCAGGTCCTTGCTCCATCCACTGCCCTGAAATTGCCCTCGAATATGCCCACCGTTTCAAAGCCCTTTCCGACAAGGTCAGCGAGCGAATTTTTATGGTGATGCGGGTCTTTTTAGAAAAGCCGCGGACCCAGTTTGGATGGAAAGGGTTTCTCTACGACCCCCTCCTCGATGGAAGCTACGATATTGAAAAGGGACTCTACGCCTCCCGCAAACTTCTTCTCGAACTTGCCGCTTTAAAAGTGCCGGTTGCCACCGAGTTTCTCGATCCACTCCTTTCTCCCTATACCCAAGATCTCATCACCTGGGGAGTGATCGGCGCCCGCACCTCCACCTCTCAAATCCACCGGCAGATGGCCTCTCACCTCTCGATGCCTATCGGCTTTAAAAATGAAACCGATGGGAGTCTCGATAATGCGATCTGCGGAGCACTTGCTGCGCGCCATCCCCAAGCTTCCCTCGGCATCAATGGAGAGGGAAAGGTCTGCTCAATGAAAACATCGGGCAATCCCTACACTCACCTGATCCTCCGTGGTGGGGAAGTGGCTTCTAACTATGATGAGATTGCGGTCTCTGGAGCGATCCAAAAGCAGCGCCTCTATGGGCTAAGCTCTCGCCTCCTCATCGACTGTGCCCATGGAAACTCCCAGAAAGATCCCCAAAAACAACAGCTCGCTTTTTGCTCTACTTTGGAGCAGATCGCCGAGGGAAACCATCTGATTATGGGGGCGATGCTAGAAAGTCACCTGCAGGGAAGGAATGCCCTTTCGATGACCGACCCTTGTCTCGACTGGGAAACCACTGAGAAGCTTGTTCTTTGGGCAGCTGGACACCCACTATCCACTAGTCAATCACAATTAGGTCAGCCCACAGCTGCTGCTTCCACTCTTTAAGCACCTCCCCATCAGGAGTCTGAATGGTCGCCTTATAGGTTAAAAACCCCTTGGTCTCTTGAAACTTTTCTCCTAGGAGGGAAAAGGTCACCACCCCCCGCTTTCTCGTCACTGGATAGCAGACTGTCTCCTGGGAGTGGTCTTTATAGAGGATGTCGAGGACTAGGGTAAGATCGCTAGAAAAACCTCTTCGGGGGAGGCGCCATTCGAGAAGGAGTTCCTGCCCTCTTGGAGGATCGGCCTGCAACGGATCGGGGCTCCCCACAAAGGTGCTTGCAAGGCTCTCCCGGTTAATAATCTCCCGCTTGATCGAGACATAATATTTTTCACAGCCACATAGAAGAAGTAGCAAAATGAAGCATTGACAAATGCGCATGAAACCTCTTAGAATTCTCCCTATGACTATGACCGATCGAGCAGAAAGTGTCAATGGAATCGTCTTTTCAAAAGACCGAAAAGAGGTCCTCCTGATCAAGCGGCGGGATGTCCCCGTTTGGGTCCTACCTGGTGGCGGCATCGACCCTGGAGAGTCGCCCGAAGAGGCTGTGGTGCGGGAAATGGAAGAGGAAACGGGCTGCTCGGCAAAAATCATTCGAAAAGTCGCTGAATATACCCCCATCTGCCGCCTGGCCCGCTTTACCCATTTTTTTGAGTGTAAAATGATGGGATCACCTAAAGCAACCGATGAGACCCAAGGGGCTGCTTTCTTCCCTCTAGACGCTTTGCCAGAAATGCCGCCACCTTATGCGGAGTGGATCGCTGATGCAGCAGGAAACTCCTCGGATATGGTGAGAAAAAAAATCAAAAGTGTCACCTATGGAAACCTTTTTAAACACCTAATACGCCACCCTATTTTAGTCTTTCGATTTCTCCTATCAAGGGTAGGGCTTCATTGGAACAGTTGATTGCATATCCAAAAAATTAAAAAAATTAATCAGTTCGGCCAGTTTTTCGGGGAGGAGTTCTCAGCAGCAAGACCTCCTTATCCAACCTCCCTTTTGGTACTGGATTTCCATTGGCATCCAATCACCTGATCGAAGATCAGGTCGAACTTAGCCCTCTTTATTCCGCCCAATAGGCTCAAGATCCCTATAAACCTTACGAGCAAACGTCCTAATCTCATTCCAAAGGGGGTCTTGACAGATTTCACTATCTGTTTTTTTTACTATCTTTCCTCCTTCCGTCTTTGTATCCTGATAATTTATGAGCATTTCATACAATTTCTCAAGATCTAAACGTTGCTGATCTGAAAGCACTGACCATTTCATCACGTACTCGCATGGAGAAACAAAACTCTCAAATATTTCGATAAACGTATTAAAGCCTTCATAATCGCCATCTGTCCAAGCTCTTTTTTGCTTATCAATGTTCGAGATTCCCTCAAGGTTTTCTAGAAAAATATCTCGGTAATAATTTAGCGCATTTTTATCCATTATAGTAATTATCCTTCAACCTTAGATGAAATTTTTTCAAAGTCATATTCATCGTAATCTATGTGTGCTTCTAAGCTCCTTTCAGCGACAACATTGCCCTCTCCGCCCAATAGGCTCAAGATCCCTATAAACCTTACGAGCAAACGTCCTAATCTCATTCCAAAGGGGGTCTTGACAGATTTCACTATCTGTTTTGTCAATCATTTTCCCACCCTCTTCTTTTTTATCCTGATAGCTCATTAGCATATCATATAACTTTTTGAGATCTTCCCGCTGCTGATCTGAAAGCACTGGCCACTTCATCACGTACTCGCATGGGGAAGCAAAACTCTCAAATATTTCAGTAAATGTGTTAAAATCTTTATAATCACCACCCATCCATGCTTTTTGCTGTCTATTGGAATTCGATATATCCTCTAGGCTTTCTAGAAAAATATGTCGATAATAATTCAATGTGTCCTTATCCATTGCAGTGCTTATTTTTCAACCTTAGATGAAATTTTTTCAAAGTCATACTCATCGTAATCTATGTGTGCTTCTAAGCTCCTTTCATGGACAACATTGCCATTTTTATCGTAAAAGCTGTTCTCAACCCTATGTTTTACATAAGGCCTTTGGTGCCCCTCAAACGAGCTATTAGGGTTAGCCGGCATCACTCTTATTTCTTGTTTTGCATAAGGTGTCCCGTCTTTTTTTATAATCTCAGAGGTATACTTAACCCCTCCATCTTTTCTACATCTATGCACTTTCCAATCTTTAGGAATACCCGTAGGCCTTCCTGGTGGGTTGTATCCTTTTAACGTTAATTCTTCCCTTATTTGTCTTTCTAAATATAGTTGGCTGTTTGCATTTGATGGGGGAAATGGAGTTTCTCTCAACGCACCTCTTGCAACGGCTGCTCCTCCAATAATCCCTGCTGTTCTTGCTGCCGCTGCCACTCTTCCAGAGGCGCCAACAATGCCTCCAGCAGGGATAGGAACCTCTCCTCTAATGATGTCGGGCTGTTTTGCTAAGGCCTCGGGGTTGAACTGTGAGGCAAAATCTGTTCCCAGTATTCCATCGATCTTTTCATGGCAATTGTAAGTGCCTTCCTCTGGAGCTCCTATTAGTTTTCCTGTTTCTTCTATTGCATCATGAGCGATCCAAGAAACCGTATTTTTTGTCCTATCAACAGCCTCTTTCCAAAAGGCTCCTTCTTCTGTAGGGGGGATATTCATTGCTTCATTGGGAAGCTCATCGGTCAGGGTTTCTTTAACTGCAAAAATATGCTTTTTAACGGTTTCTTCAACAGGTGGATTCTTAG